>DASPGF010000430.1:0-8371 GCA_035620755.1 Myxococcota bacterium | reverse complement strand
TACTGGGCGGCCGTCCACCACGGCGCGCGCTTCGAGGTCCTCGCCGGCCGCGAGCGCCGCGCGATGGCGCCCGCGTTCGGCGTCGCGCTGCTCTACGCGCTCGCGACGGCCGTGGGGAGCGTCTCGCTGCAGGGGGTTGCGCTCGTCGCCGCGATCGCTTGCTGCGCGTACTACCTCGGCGGCGGCGGCGGGCTGCGCACGCTCGCGTTCCCCCTCGCTTTCCTGCTGTTCATGGTGCCGCTGCCCGCGGACTGGCTCACACCCGTGATCGTCGACCTCCAGCTGCTCGTGAGCTCGGCTGCGGTCGAGCTGCTGCGCTGGCTCGGCTCGACGGTCGCGCGACACGGCAACGTGATCGAGCTTCCCGCTGGAGATACGCTGTTCGTCGCGGAGGCCTGCAGCGGCATCACGTCGCTCGTCACGCTCACGCCGCTCGCGATCGTGCTCGCCTACTTCACCGAGCGCACCCTCGCGCGGCGCCTCGTCATCGTGCTCGCGGTGTTTCCCGCCGCGATGCTCGGCAACCTGCTGCGCGTGGTGCTCACGGTGCTCGCCGCCGAGCGCTACGGCGCGGCGGCCGCGACCGGCAACTGGCTGCACGAATCGGCTGGCCTGCTCACGTTCGCGATCGCCTGCCTCGCATTGATCGCGCTCGGCGCGGTGATGCGCCGACTCGCGCCGACGCGCGCGTGAACGACGGCGAGGCGCTGCCGCTGACGCTCACCGAGCGCGCCAAGGCGCTCGCGCTCGCGCTCGGATTCGATCTCGCAGGCGTCACGCCCGCGCTGCCGCGGCCCGAGACCGAGTTCCTGCGCGACTGGCTCGCGCGCGGCTTCGCGGGCGAGATGGACTACATCGGCCGGCGCGTCGAGGAGCGCGTCGACCCCCGACGCGTGCTCGACGGTGCGCGCAGCATCCTCGCAGTGGCTCTCGTCTACGACCCCGGAATTCCCGAGAGCGCGCCGCCGCGCAGCGCGAGGATCGCGCGCTACGCGGGCGGCGACGACTATCACGACGTCATGCTCGATCGGCTGCGCGCGCTCGAGTCCGGGCTGACTGCGCTTGCGGGCGGGCCGGTCGCGACTCGAGCCTACGTCGACACGGGCCCCGTCCAGGAGCGCGTGTTCGCCGCGTATGCGGGGCTCGGATGGATCGGCAAGAACACCTGTCTGATCCATCCTCGCTACGGCTCCTATTTGTTCCTCGGCGTGCTGATCACCGACCTCGCGCTCGACGCCGACGAACGCGGAAGCGACCACTGCGGCAGCTGCCGCGCGTGTCTCGACGCGTGCCCCACGGGTGCGATCGTCGCTCCCTACGAGCTCGACGCAACGCGCTGCATCTCGTACGCGACCATCGAGGCGCGCGGACCGATTCCCGAGCGCATGCGCGTCGACCACGCGGATTGGGTCTTCGGCTGCGACGTCTGCCAGGAGGTCTGTCCATGGAACCGGCGCGGGCGCCGGCAGATTCCGCCCGACCCGCTCGGGCTGCGCGCGCGCGTTGCGCCGCGCGCGCACTGGATTCGGCCCTCGCTCGCGTGGATCCTCGCGCTCGATGAGGAGAGCTGGCGCCGCGCGACCCGCAACACCGCGCTGCGTCGCGCGCGCTTTCGCGGCTTGATCCGCAATGCGCTGATCGCGGCGGGCAACGCGCGGGATCCCGAGCTCGCGGGCTCGATCAGTCGGCACCTCGAGAGCGCGGATCCGCTGCTCGCCGAGCACGCGCGCTGGGCTCTCGCGCAGCTGCCGCGCTGAGCCGCATCACGCGCGCTCCGGCGCGCGCGCGACGACGCGCGCGAGCTCCGCGTTGTCGCGGCCCCCGGTCGCGCCCTCCCAGTACTCGAGGATCTCGAGCCCGGAGCACAGCGCGCGCAGCTCGTCGGGCTCGAGCAGGAAGTCGGGGTTGCGCGGGCCGGTTCCGAGCGCGCGCTGGCGCGTGGTGAAGGTCTCGTAGATCAGCAGACCGCCCGGCGCGAGGGCGCGCGCGATCGCGGTCATCAGCGGGCGGTGCAGATAGCGGAACACGAGGATTGCGCCGCAGCGGCGCGACCGCAGCGGCAGCTCGGCTGGGTGCTCGAGGTCCGCACAGACGCAGTCGAGCGCGGCTCGACACTCCCCGGCGTCGGCCCGGAGCTGCGCGAGGAGCGAGCGGTCGCGGTCGATGCCGATCACCCGGAGGCCCGCGGCAGCGGCTGCGAGCGCGTGCCGGCCGCGCCCGCACGCCAGATCGACGACCGCGCCGAGCGCGGCGGCGGAGCGCAGCCGCGGAAGCTGCGCGTCGAAGAACGCGGAGGGCTTGGAGCGATCGTGCAGCGGCTCAGCGCACACTGCGTCGCTCCGCGATCACGCTCGCGAGGCGGCCCGGAAAATCGGTGATGATCCCGTCGACGCCGAGGTCGAGCAGCTCGTGCATCTGTGCGGGATCGTTGATCGTCCAGGCGTGGATCTGGACGCCGCTCGCGTGCGCATACGCGACGAGCTCGCGCGTGATGAGTGGTGCCGCATTCGCGCTCGCGGGCAGCTGGAGCGCCATCGGGCCCGCGGGCGGCGCGCTGCCCTCGGCCGCGCTGCGCAGGAACGCGCGAACGTCGCGCTCGCTCGCGCCCTGCGCGACCGGCGTCGACAGTGCGCCGAGGCGCTCGCGCAGTGCGTCCATCGCATCCGCGTCCGCGGCGGTGAGGAGCGTGATCGCCTCGCGCGCGTGGGCCGCGATGCGCTCGAGCGTCGCGTCGATCAACCGCGGGCTCGACAGCTTGAATTCCAGATTGAAGCGAATTCCTGGAAAGGTCTCGAACGCCTCGTCGAGGCTCGGGATTCTGAACCTGGATCGCTGCTGCGCGTCGCTCGCATCGCCCCCGCGTGGAAAGCGGCAGCCCGCGTCGAGGCGCTGCAGCTCGGCGAGGCTCAGCTCGGCGACCTTGCCGCTGCCGCTCGTCACGCGGTCGACCACCGCATCGTGGATCAGCACGGGAACGCCGTCGCGGCTCAGGTGGAGGTCGCTCTCGAGCACGCTCGCGCGCTGCGCGAGCGCGAGCTCGAACGCGGCGATGGTGTTCTCGGGGGCCTCTCCCGCACAGCCGCGGTGCGCGATCGAGATCGGTCGCGGCAGGTCGAAGAACGGGTGCGGCACGCGGGCTAGGGTACCATCGCGCGCCCGATGTCCGTGCTGACCCGAGACGCAATCCTCGCGGAGCTCGCTTCCGGCAGGCTTCGTATCGATCCGTTCGACCGCGATCAGCTCGGCGCGGCGTCGATCGATCTGACGCTCGGCGACGAGATTCGCGTCTTCGATCCCGGCAGCGCGCCGATCGATCTGCGCGAAGACGCCGACTACCGCGATCACACGAGAATCCATTCGCTGCGCGACCCCTACGTGCTCGATCCGGGCAGCACGGTCCACGGCATCACGCGCGAGCGGATCGTGCTGCCGACCGATCTGTGCGGCTTTCTCGAGGGCCGGAGCCGCTTCGCGCGGCTCGGCCTGATGATCCACGTGACGTCGGCGTTCGTGCAGCCGGGTGTCGCCAACCGGCAGGTGCTCGAGATGAGCAACGTCGCGGATCGGCCGCTGCGCATCCATCCGGGCGTGCGGCTGTGCCAGCTCGTGCTGATGCGAACCGAGGGCGAGGCGCGCTACGCGGGTCGATACTCGCAGCAGGACGCGCTCTAGTTGCGCGCGGTCGTGCAGCGGGTGCGCAGCGCGCAGGTCTCCGTCGAAGGCGAGGTCGTCTGCGAGATGGGAGCGGGGTTGCTCGCGCTCGTCGGCGTCGGTCGCAGCGACGACGCGCAGTCGGCTGCGGCGCTCGCGGAGCGCATCGTGCAGCTGCGGATCTTCGGCGACGAGAGCGGTCGCATGAACCGCTCGCTGCTCGACTGCCGGGGCACGCTCGGAGTCGTCTCGCAGTTCACCTTGTTTGGTGACGCTCGTCACGGTAGGCGACCTTCTTTCGTGGCAGCCTCTCCCGCCGATCAGGCGGCGCCGCTGATCGAGGTGCTCGTGGAGGCTGCGCGCAGTCTCGGAGTTCGCGTGGTGACGGGTCGGTTCCAGGCCGCGATGGAGGTCTCGCTGGTCAACTCGGGGCCGGTCACGATCCTGCTCGACACGCAGAAGCTCTTCTAGAAAGAAACGCAAGCGCGCGCGGCGACTTCGCACGCCGCGGCCGGCGCGGAAGCCGCTTGACGCGCGCGCCCGCAGCGGCATCATGCACGCAATGGACGGATGGTGGGATTCGGGGGCGAATCGCCAACGACCGAACCTCGAGATGGGGAAAATGGGGAAAACGGGGAATGGGGGAGAGGAAAATCGTGATTCGACACAGGGCAATGCGTTTTGGTGTACTGGCTGGCGTGCTCGTGATCGCGCTGCACGCGGGCTCGGCGCGCGCGAGCGACGCTGCAGTCGAGGGCGGCGTGGGAACCGCGTCGGTGCTCGCATCGCTGATCTACGGACCCATCAAGCTCGCCTACTCGACGCTCGGAGTGGTGTTCGGCGGCTTGGCGTACGGGCTCTCGGGTGGGGACAGCGACGTGCTGACGGCGGTCGTCACGCCCGCGGTTCGCGGTGACTACGTGATCACGCCGGACCACATCCGCGGCGAGCGCTCGATCGAGTTCTTCGGCCGGCAGCCCGAGTACCGCGACGAAGAGGTCGTGCTCGAAGAAGTCTACTAGCCCGCGCAGCTCCCGGGTCGTGTGACGGGTCCGCCGCGGCCGCGGGCAGGGTGGCTGCGGCTGAAGGTCGTGGGGGGGATGGCCGATCGGGTGGGTCGGCTGGCGTCGCCGACGCCGAATCGCGATCCTGAGCAACGGGCCCATGACGGAACTCGGCTCCCACACTTTCATTGCCTTTGCGGCGGGCTTGATCTCGGTGCTGTCCCCCTGCGTGCTGCCGCTGATGCCCGCCTACCTATCGTTGGTCTCGGGCATCTCGGTGGAGGAAATGCAGGAGGGCGGTAGCGGCCGCGCGGTGCGGCGCCGCGTGATGCTCGCCTGCGCGGCGTTCGTGATCGGCTTTTCGTGCATCTTCGTGCTGATGGGGGTCGGCGCGTTCGCGATCGGGAACGTGCTGCGCAGCTGGCAGCTCGAGCTGCTCGGGATCCGCTTCGGCTTCGCGCAGCTCGCGGGCGTCTTCATCATCCTGCTCGGCCTCCACATGACGGGCCTCGCGCCGATCCGCAGCCTGTATCGCGACACGCGATTCCAGCTCCAGTTCAAGCAGAGCAGCGCGCTGAGCGCGCTGCTGGTGGGCGCGGGCTTCGCGCTCGGCTGGTCGCCGTGCATCGGCCCGCCGCTCGCGATGATCCTCACGCTCGCCGGCAGCGAAGAGACGGCGTTCCAGGGCATGGCGCTGCTGATGATCTACTCGGTAGGGCTCGCGATTCCGTTCCTGATCGCCGGCTGGAGCATCGAGTATTTCTTCCGCGCGTTCTCGCGGCTCAAGCAGCACTTCCGCAAGCTCGAGATCGCGTCGGGCAGCATCCTCGTCGCGGTGGGTCTGCTGCTCGTGACCGACCAGCTGTCGGCACTCAATGGCCGCTTCCGGTTCATGACGGAATGGGTGTCGGCCGCGGAGCGGATGATCCAGTGAGCAGGGCCCGCTTCGAGCTGCGCGCGCGTCGGCTCGCGCTCGCGATCGGCATGGCCCTGCTTCCCGCGCTCGGCTGCGGTGCGCAGCAGCGCGACGAGGCGCGCGGCGAGCAGCCCGAGGTCGCCGCGGCCGAGAAGCCCGCAAAGCCCGCGCCGAGCTTCGCGCTGCCCGGCCTCGACGGCTCGACGATCGCGCTCGCCGATCAGCGCGGCAAGCCCGTGGTGATCGACTTCTGGGCGACCTGGTGCGTGCCGTGTCTCTACCAGGTGCCCGAGCTCAACGAATTCTGGAAGAAGCACCGCGAGCGCGGCGACGTCGCGGTGATCGGCGTCGCGGTCGACGTCGAAGGCGCGTCGGTGGTCGGCCCCTGGATCGAGGAGCAGGGCGTCGAGTACGCGATCGCGCTCGGCGACGAGCGGCTCGCGCGCGAGTTCGGAGTGATGGGTTTTCCAACCCTCGCAATCGTCCGCCCGGACGGGAACATCGATTCGCTCCACGTCGGGCTGATCGAGGTCGAGGAGCTCGAGAAGCTGGTCGCGCCCTACCTCGACCGCGGCGCGAGCCGACAGCCCGCACCCTGAGAAGACCCTCGTCCGGGCTCCCGGCCTCGCCCGCGCGGGGCCTC
Organism: Myxococcota bacterium; assembly: GCA_035620755.1. GTDB lineage: Bacteria > Myxococcota_A > UBA9160 > UBA9160 > SMWR01 > JACZVU01. The sequence continues at coordinate 2,157 of DASPGF010000430.1, read as the reverse complement.
AAGCGGGCGAGCGGATCCGTCGAAACCGCCCCAGCCGCAGCTCGTGAGGGGGCGCCATGGAGCAGAACGAGCAGTCGCGCCTGCAGGCGCGCAACTCGTACCAGCGCTCGTTCGCTGCGGGGGAGACGATCTTCGACGAGGGCGACTCCGGCGACAAGCTCTACGTGATCCGCAGCGGCGAGGTCGAGCTGTCGCGCACCACCCAGGCGGGCCAGCGCGTCGTCGCGCGGCTCGGTGCGGGGGATTTCTTCGGCGAGCTCGGCGTGGTGCTCGGACGACCCTGCACCAATCGAGCCGTTGCGGTCTGCAACACGCGCGTGCTCGAGCTCGACCGCGAGACGCTCCAGGCGATGTGCCTCGCCGAGCCGGAGATCGCGATCCGGATGATCCGCGTGCTCGCCTCGCGCCTGATCGAGGCCGAGCGCCGGCTCGCGGTGCTCGGCGTCGACGACCTGCTGCGCCCGATGGTGCGGGATCTGATCCGGCGCGCCGAGCCGATACCGGGCGGCGGCTATCGGATCCAGAGCACGCTGCGCGAGCTCGCGGACGACTGCGGCCTCTCGCTGCTCGAAGCGCACCGCGCGCTGCACCAGCTGTTCGACAGCAAGGCCGTGCGGCTCGTCGACGACTGCCTGTACGCGAAGGATCTCGAAGCCCTTTCGGCGTGCCTCGAGCCCGAGCACGCTCCTAGCTAGTCCGGGCAGCTGCATTTCCAACTGACGGAGCTCCACCATCCGGAGCCCTGCCCGCGCAATTCCGGTGTGGTGTGACGGGCTCGCCGCCGGCGGGGCCCAGCCGACCGGGTCACAGCGTATTTCGCGGCGCGCGATTGCGAGCGTGCGACACGGCGCGAGGCTCTGTTAGCGTGAGCTCTCCAGCTTGGACTGGGGGGAGCGGTGGCTCGGCAGATCGGACCGCTTGGCGCGCTGCTGCTGGCGCTGCTCGTCGCAGGCCCCGCGCGCGCGGCGCGCGATTCGAGCTTAGGGACCATTCCGTTCGAGCTCCGCGCCGATGAGCTCGAGCTCGAGCGCGCGCGAAACCTCTACGTGGCGCGCGGAAACGTGAAGCTGGTCCAGGGCGACAAGACGCTCAGCGCGGACTGGATGAGCTTCAGTCCGCGCGGCGGTCGCGGCGTTGCGAGCGGCAACGTCGTCTACGCGGACGGCGCCGATCGCGTCCACTCGAGCTTCGTCGAATTCAACCTCGACACGCTGCAAGGCGTGCTGCTGATGGCGCACTTCGACGCGTCGGAGAACCGCTTCCGGATGGAGGGAGCGGAGATCCTCAAGACCGGCGAGCGCAGCTACGAGTTCGAGCGCGGCCGCTTCACCACCTGCCGCTGCCCCGATGGCGGCGAAGATCCCTGGCAGATTCGCGCGGAGAGCGCGGAGCTCGAGGTCGAGGGCTACGCGGTCGCGCGCAACACGACGGTGAACATCCTCGGCGTCCCGATCATCTGGCTCCCCTGGATGCTCTATCCGGTCAAGACCGAGCGCGATACGGGGCTGCTGCTGCCCGAGTTCGGCTACCGCAAGCGAACGGGCTTCGAGGTCGGCGTTCCGTTCTTCTGGGCCGCGGCGCCGAACGTGAACGTGTTGCTCACGCCGCGCTGGCTGTCGAAGCGCGGTGTGAAGGGCGAGGTCGAGACCGAGTACCTGATCGGCGAGCAGTCGTCGGGTGAGGTGTTCGCGTCGTTCATCCGCGATGACGACGTCGACGCGAACAGCGTCGAGACCCCCTTCGATCGCGAGCGCTGGGTCGCGAAGGGCAAGCAAAAGCTGCATCTCCCCCACGACTGGCGGCTGCGGTCCGCGTTCCAGGTCGTATCGGACAACGCCTACCCGACCGACTTCAGCGACCTCGACGACGAGCGCCACGACCGCTTCCTCGAGTCGAACGCCTTTGCGACCAAGCGCTTCAACTCGCTCGGCGACTACGGCTTCGTGGCCGCGGTGCAGTATGCCGACGATCTCCAGAACCCGGACGATCTCGATCGCGACAAATACCTGCTGCAGCGCCTGCCCCAGGCCGAGTACACGATGCTTCCGACGCGCGCACCCTGGCTCGAGCAGCTGGTTCCCTCGTTCGACGTGCAGTATGCGTACTTCGGTCAGTACGAGAACCCGAACCGGTCGTTTGCGCCCATCAGCCATCTAA
>DASPGF010000429.1:0-3994 GCA_035620755.1 Myxococcota bacterium | reverse complement strand
AATTGCACCGTTCTTGATTGCCGGAGCTCTACGGCGCCGGGGTTTAGTTGGCCGGGCTGGAACGACGGGGGCAGCTCGCTCCTTCCACGCGAACGCTGTCGGCTAGAGTTCGCGCGTGATGATCTCCCGATGACGATCGCGATCTGGGGCGCGGGGTCGGTCGGCTTGACGCTCGGGGCGCGGCTCGCGCGCGCGGGCGAGAACGTGCTCTTCGTGTGCCGCAGCGCCGAGGCCGCGGCGCAGATCGACCGCGCGGGCGTGCGATTCGAGGATCTCGGCAGCGGCGAGCGCTGGCGGGCGCGTGCAGCCGCGCGCGCGGTCGCGGACGTCGACGCGACGGCGCTCGCGGGCGCTCCCATCCTGCTCTGCGTGCGGTCGCCGCAGACCGCGTGTGCGCTGCTCGAGCTGTCGCGCGTCGCGGAGCGGGATTCGATCGTCGCCTGCGTGCAGAACGGGATCGGAGGCGACGCGCTCGTGGCGCAGCGCTTCGCGACCGCGATCGGTGTCGTGTATCGACAAACCTGCACGCGAGCCGCGGCGAATGCGGTGGCGAGCGCGGGCGCCGGACGCCTGATCGTCGGGCTGCATCCACGCGGCGATCGACCCGCGGTGCACGATCTCGCGGAGCGCCTGCGCGGCGCGGGCTACGACGTCGGCATCTCCCAGAGCATCGACGCGGATCGCTGGCTCAAGCTCTGCGTGAATCTCATGAGCGCGCCCAACGCGCTGATCCGGCGCGATCAGCACCGCCGACCCGAGTTCGTCGAGATCAAGGCGAGGCTTCTCGAAGAGGCGCGGCTCGCGCTGCGCGCGGCGGGAATCACGGCGCGCTCCTGCGACGGCCGGGATCGCTCGCTCGACGAGGAGATCGAGTTCCAGCGCGGCGCGCTCGCGCGCGGCGAGAGCGCGCGGCCGCTTTCGCTCTACAACCAGGTGTGGAGCTCGCTGCGCCACGGCGGCCCGTGCGAGGCCGACGAGTACCACGAGCGGATCCTCGAGCTCGCCGAGCGACACGACATCGAGGCGCGGATGAACGCGCGCGTGCTCGCCGCGCTGCGCAGAGCGGTGCGCGATGCGCTCGGTCCCGAGTGCATCGACGCCGACGAGCTGCTCTGAGCGCAGCGAGCTCGCCGACCGATGCGCGGCGCGCCTCCGCCGTTGCCTACTGCGCGGCCGCCGCGATCACGCTCTCGCGCACCACGGCGAGCAGCTCGTCGAGATCGTCGTCGGGGATGTTGAGCGCCGGCACGATGTACACCACGTTGCCGATCGGCCGCAGGTAGGCGCCGCGGCGCTGCGCCTCGCTGTAGACGCGCCAACCCAGTCGCGCGAGATAGCCCCCCTCGCCCGCGAGGTCGAGCGCACCGATCATGCCGAGCCAACGAGCCGCCGCCACGCCCGGCAGCGCAGCCATCTCCTCGAAGGCCCGCGCGATCCGCTCTGCCTTCGGCTTGGCGCGCTCGAGGATGCGCTCCTGCTCGAAGACGTTCAGAACTTCGAGCGCGACCGCGGCGCCGAGCGGGTTGCCGCAGTAGGTGTGCCCATAGTAGAACGCGCGATCCGCCGCGCCGAGGAAGCCATCGAATACGCGGTCCGTCGCGAGAGTGGCCGCCATCGGCAGCACGCCGCCCGTGAACGCCTTCGAGACGCAGAGCAGATCGGGCGCGATCCCCGCGTGCTCGCAGGCCCACATCGGACCCGTGCGCCCGTATCCGGTGAAGACCTCGTCGCAGATCAGGAAGAGGTCGTGTCGATCGCAGAGCTCGCGCGCCGCGCGCAGCATCTCGGGCGCGTAGATGCGCATGCCCGCGGCTCCCTGCACGATCGACTCGAAGACCACCGCCGCAATCGAGTCGGCGTTGCGCTCGATCGCGCTCGAGAGTGCGCTGAGCGAGCGGGCGAGCTGCGAGCGGTCGCGCGCGGGCGGGACGAAGATGGATTCGGGCAGCACGCCGGAGAACGGCCTGCGAAACACGTCGACGCCGCCAATCGCGTTCGTCCCGAGCGTATCGCCGTGGTAGCCCTCTTCGAGCGCGACGAAGCGCGTGCGCGCGGGGCGGCCGTTCTGCGCCCAGTATTGCAGCGACAGCTTCAACGCGACCTCGACGGACGTCGAGCCGTTGTCGCTGAAGAAGACGTGGCGCAATCCCTCGGGCGCCGCATTGCAGAGGGCCTCGGCGAGCTCTGCGGCGGGCGCGTGCGCGATCCCGCCGAGCGCGGCGTGACAGAGCGCCTCCGACTGTCTGCGCAACGCGGCGACGAGGCGCGGATGGTTGTGGCCGAGAACCGACGTCCACCACGACCCGTTCGCGTCGAGATAGCTCCGCCCGTCCGCGCCGATCAGCCGCGAGCCGCGAGCCGCGACGACGACCAACGGCTCGACGTACTGCCGGTAGTGGCTCATCTCCGTGTAGGGATGCCACACGTAGCGCTTGTCGAGCTCGACTACGCGCTTCCTGAGCTCTTCGGACACGCTCCGACTCCTCGATTTCCCGGTGCGCACGTTGCGGACATCAGAGCACGAGCTCCGCCAACAGCCGCAGCGCCTCGGGTTGCTGGGTACCCACGAGCAGCGTCGTCGCGGGCGACTCCTTCCACGCCGCGACGCGCTCCGCGATTCTCGCCCGACTGCCGATCAGCGCGATCGCGTCGACGAGCTCGTCCGGCACGGCTGCCGCGGCATCCTGCTTCTTGCCGTCGAGATACAGGCGCTGAATCTGCTTCGCAGCCGCTTCGTACCCGAGCCGCGCCGCGTAGTCGGTGTAGAAGTTCGCGCCGGGAGCGCCCATTCCGCCAATGTAGAGCGCGAGCATTGCGCGCACCGGCGCGCGGCAGCGCTCGAGGTCGTCTCCGAGCACGCAGGTCACGAAGGGCGCGAGGTCGAAGTCGCGCAGGCTCCGCGGCTCGACGCGGCGCGCCAGCCCCGCCTCGATCTCGGATACGAGCGCCGTGCTGCGCTCGGGGATCATCCAGATCGGGAACACGCCGTCGGCGATCTCACCGCTGCAGGCGAGCCCGTTCGGGGTGATCGCCGCGGTGTAGATCTTCAGATCCGCTCGACCGTGCAGAATGCTCTTGAGCGGCTTGCCGAGGCCCGTCGCGCCCTCGCCGGTGTAGGGAATCTGATAGTGATAGCCGCGATGCTCGAGACGCACTTCGCGCGCGAGGATCTTGCGCACGATGCTCACGTACTCGCGCGTGCGCGTGAGCGGGCGCCCGTAGGGCACGCCGTGCCAGCCTTCGACGACCTGCGGGCCGGACGGTCCGATGCCCAGGCTGAAGCGGCCACCGGAGAGCTGGTCGAGTGTCATCGCGGTCATCGCGGTCATCGCGGGCGTGCGCGCCGGCATCTGCAGGATCGCGGTTCCGAGGCCGATGCGCGTCGTGCGCGCCGCGATGAACGCGAGCGGCACGATCGCGTCGGAGCCATAGGCCTCCGACGTCCACACCGAGCTGTAACCGAGCCGCTCGGCTTCGAGGATCAGGTCGTAGTCGATGCGAACGTCCGGGCCGAACTGACCCGCGAGCAGACCGAGCCGCATGGGAGACCTCAGCACCGAGCGAGCTGCGACGCGCAGCATACCGGATCTTGCGCGCTGGTGGACCCGCGCTTGCCGATGCCACTCCGTGAAGTCGGACGCGCGTTCTGCCGAATCAGATCGACGTGGGCGGCGGATCTCATCGGCGATGCGCATCGCGCAGCGCGCTGCGGCGCGCGCGAGCGACGTGCCTGCGCGCGTTGGGGGCGCTCGCGCTCTGCGCCGCGACGCCGTTCGGCGACGCGCACGCCGTGCTCATCGAGAGCGGCGATGGAAGCGGAAACACCTCCGCTCCAGCCGACGATCCGGGCTGGGCGCACGTCGGCACGCGCAACAACCTGAGCGTCGTCTACCTCGGACGGCGCTGGGTGCTGACCGCGAACCACGTCGGCGTCGGCAACGTCACGATCGACGGCCAGACTTATTCACCCGTTCCCGGCTCGGCGGTCCAGTTC
>DASPGF010000428.1:0-11231 GCA_035620755.1 Myxococcota bacterium | reverse complement strand
CTCACCGTGCAGGTGAGCGACGGTGTCGACGACGTCGCGGCGCGACGCGCCGCCGCGGCCGCGGAGGAGCGGATCCGCGCCGAGAAGGCCGCCGAGCGCGCGGCGCGCGAGGCCGAAGAGGCCGCGCGGCGCGAGGCTTCCGACGAGAGCGCTGGCGAGGATCGCGACGCGGAGCCCGAAGAGGACGCCGAGCGCGAGGCGGATGACGAGGAGGCGAGCGCGCCGATTGCGGCGAAGCGCGCGGGCGGCAAGCGCCGCGCCGCCGCCGTCGAGGAGGCTCCGCGATGAGCATGGCTTCCGGATCGATGGGCTTCCGCCGCGAGCGCGAGGATCGCGACGAGCGCCGCGAGTCGACGGTGAAGAGCCGCATGCGCTCGCGCGCGCGCAAGAAGGCGCGCAAGCAGAACAAGAAGGGCGGCTTCATCCGCCGCAAGGTGTGCCGCTTCTGCGCGGACGCGAGCCTGCAGATCGACTACAAGGACGCGAAGGCATTGCGGCTGTTCACCACCGAGATCGGCAAGATGATCCCGCGCCGCATCTCCGGTAACTGCGCCAAGCACCAGCGCCAGCTCGCGATGGCCGTCAAGCGCGCGCGCCACATCGCGATCATGCCCTACGCCGGGCACGGCATCTGAGGGGAGCGCGACGATGCGCCAGGTCAAGGTGATCCTGCGCGAAGCCGTCCAGGGCCTCGGCGAGATCGGCGATCTCGTGAACGTCAAGGTCGGCTACGCGCGAAACTATCTGCTCCCTCAGGGGAAGGCGCTGCTCGCGACCGAATCGAAGGTGCGCGAGCTCGAGCACCACCGGCGCGTCGTCGCCGAGAGGGCCGCGCGCGAGCTCAAGGATCTCAAGGCGCTGCGCGATCGGCTCGCGTCGCTCACGCTCGAGGTCAGCGCGCGCGTCGGCGACGAGGGAAAGCTGTTCGGCTCCGTGACGGCCGCGCAGATCGCGGAGCTGCTCGCCGAAAAGGGCTACGCGATCGACCGGCGCAAGATCCAGCTCGGCGAGCCGCTGCGGGAGATCGGCGACCACGTCGTGCCGATCCGCCTGCAGCGCGAGCTCACCGCCGAGGTCGCGATCAAGATCAGCGCCGAGACCTGAAACCGCGCCGCGCGGGATGTCTTCGATTCGCGCCGCGCGGCGTGTCTTCGAACCCCATCGGGCCGCAATTTCGACCCGCGCCGCGCGCTGCCTGCTGTACAATGTTTTCCGCGATTCGCCGACGGAGGGGGTGTCGTGGCGAAGACTCGGCTTCCGCAGCATCCGCGGCACGCGCGCAGCGCGCGACACGTGCCGCTCGACGCGACCGCGGCAGGCGAGCACCGGATTCCACCGCACGATCTCGAAGCCGAGAAGGCGGTGCTCTCCGCGCTGATGCTCGACAACGACGCGATCCACTCCGTCTACACCGAGGTGGTTCCCGAGGATTTCTACCACCCCGCGCATCGCCAGCTCTACCTCTCGATGCTGAGCCTCCAGGACGCGAACCAGCCCGTCGATCTGCACACGCTCGCCGACTACCTCAACAGCCAGAAGACGCTCGACGCGATCGGCGGCCCCGTGTTCCTCGCCGAGATCGCCGACTACGAGGCAACCGCCGCGAACGTGCTGCACCACGCGCGGATCGTCCGCGACAAGAGCGTCAAGCGCAACCTGATCGCGGTCGCGACCGAGATCGCCGAGGCGGGCTACGACCAGTCGGATTCCGCCGATCACCTGCTCGACGCCGCCGAATCGCGCATCTTCGAGATCGCGCAGCAGAAGGCGCGCACGACGTTTCGCAGCCTGCACGACGAGATGAACGAAGCGCTCGACTACGTCGAGCTGCTGATCCAGCGCGGCGGCGAGCTCACGGGCGTGCCGACGCGATTCCGCGACTTCGACGAGATGACGGGCGGGCTGCAGCCCGGCGAGCTCGTGGTGATCGCCGCGCGCCCGAGCATGGGCAAGACCGCGCTCGCGCTCAACATCGCGCGCAACGCGGCAATCGAGCACGGCAAGAAGGTCGCGATCTTCTCGCTCGAGATGACCAAGCGCGCGCTCGCGCTGCGGCTCCTCGCTTCGGAGGCGAAGATCGACTTCTCGGGCTTCCGCAAGGGCTTCGGGCGCGCCGAGGACCTGCGCCGGCTCACGCAGGCGGGCGGCAAGCTCGCCGACGCGCACATCTGGATCGACGACAGCGGCGTGATCACGATCCTCGAGATCAAGGCGAAGTGCCGCCGGCTCGCATCCGAGCGCGGCCTCGATCTGGTGATCGTCGACTATCTGCAGCTCGCGCACGGCGACACGCCGAATCAGCGCAAGGATCTCGAGATCGGCGAGATCAGTCACGGCCTCAAGGCGCTCGCGAAGGAGCTCGACATTCCGGTGATCGCGCTCTCGCAGCTCAACCGCGGGCCCGAGCAGCGCGACCCCGACAAGCGGCGGCCGAACATGGGCGATCTGCGCGAGTCGGGCGCGATCGAGCAGGATGCGGACGTCGTCGCGTTCATCTACCGCGACGAGGTCTACAACCCGACCGAGGAGAACCACGGCATCGCGGAGCTGATCATCGCCAAGCAGCGCAATGGTCCGACCGGCACCGTGAAGCTGCAGTTCTCCGCGCGCTACGCGCTGTTCCACGATCTCGCCGAAGGCCCCGGCCGGCTTCCCGACCGCGAAGCCGGGCGCGACGACGGCTTCGTCGCGCCCGAAGACGACATCTTCTAGGTGCTCCGGCTGCTCCAGCCGCGCGCGCTGCGGCGCGGCGCCGTGCTCGGAATCGCAGCGCCCGGAGGCCCCGTCGACGCGAAGCAGCTGCGCGCGGGCGAGGCGCTGCTGCGCGAGGCCGGCTTCGCGCTGCGCCGACGCGAGGATGTGTTGGCGCGCGACGGCTACCTCGCGGGCGACGACGCGCGCCGCGCCGCCGAGCTGATGCAGCTCGTGCGCGACCCCGAGGTCGAGGGCATCGTCTGCGCGCGCGGCGGCTACGGCTGCGATCGGATCCTGCCGCTGCTCGACGCGGGCGCGTTCCGCCGAGCCGCGAAGCCGCTCGTCGGCTACAGCGACATCACGGCGCTGCTGCTGTGGCAGCGCCGCTGCGCGGGGCTGATCGGCTTCCACGGTCCGATGCTCGACCGCGGCGCCGACCTCGATCGCGGCGCGTTCGAGCACCTGCTGCGACACCTGCTCGGGGAGGGATCGCTGCCGTCGGTGCTGCGCGGCGATGCGCTCGTGCGCGGCCGCGCGACCGCGCGCCTGGTCGGCGGCTCGCTCACGCTGCTCGCCGCGAGCATCGGCTCGAGCTGGGAGGTCGACACGCGCGGAGCGATCCTGCTGATCGAGGACGTCGGCGAGCGGCCGTACCGCGTCGACCGCATGCTGCAGCAGCTGCGCGCCGCGGGAAAGCTCGAGCGGCTCGCGGCGATCGGCGTCGGGAGCTTCGAGGGCTGTGTGGACGAGCGCTATCCGCAGCCCGACGTCGACATGGTGATCGAGCGCGCGCTCGCGCCGCTCGGCGTTCCGCTGCTGCGCGGACTCCCATTCGGCCACGTGAAGCGCAACCTCGCCTGGCCGATGGGCGGGCGCGCTACGCTCGATGCCTCGCGCGGCGAGCTGCAGCTCCTCGAGTGGGGGGTGCGCGCGCGCGCTCGGTCGGGCACGCGCCGGAGAGCGCGCGCGAGCGAAGTGCGAGCTCGCCGCTCGCGGGGGAAGCGCAAGTGAAGCGGAGCGCGATCCGGCGCAAGCTCGCGCGCGTCGAGCGCGCGATCGACAAGGCGATCGCGAGCTCCGAGATCCCGGGCGCGGTGGTCGGCGCGCGCATGCCGCGTCACGGTGAGCTTCTCGAGTACTTCGACGAGCGCGGATTCGCGGTGCTGCAGCCCGAGCGCATCCCGATGGCGCGCAGCACCATCTTCGATCTCGCCTCGCTCACCAAGCCGATCGCGACCGCGACCGCGGTCGCGCTGCTCGTCGACTCGGGCGCGATCGAGCTCGACGCGCCGGTCGCAAAGTACCTGCCGCTGTTCGCCGAACGCGGCAAGGAGCGCATCGCGGTCCGCCACCTGCTCTGCCACAGCTCCGGCCTCAAGCCGTGGCGCGCGTTCCACGAGCTGCTGCTGCAGAAGCAGCGCCGCACCGGCGAGACGCTGATCGGCACACCCGAGGCGCGCGCATTCGTGATCGATCGCGTCGTGCGCTCGGCGCCCGTTCACGAGCCCGGCGAGGCCGCGGTCTACGGCGACCTCGACTTCATCGCGCTCGGAGCGGTGGTCGAGGCGGTCTCGGGCGCGCGGCTCGACGAGTTCTGCCGCGAGCGGATCTTCGCGCCCCTCGGCATGCGCGACACCTTCTTCATCCCGCTCGGGCGCGACGCGCGCGCGCTGCCGGAGCCCGTGCGGCGCCGCATCGCCGCGACCGAGAACTGCGCATGGCGCAATCGCATCGTCTGGGGCGAGGTACACGACCCGAACGCCTTCGCAATGGGCGGCGTGGCCGGGCACGCCGGGCTGTTCTCGACGGTCGACGACGTGATGACGTTCGCCCAGACCGCAATCGACGTCTGGCACGGGCGCAGCGACGCGCTTCCGCGAGCCGTGCTGCGCGAGTTCTTCACGCGCCAGCGCATGCCCGCATCCTCGGATTGGGCGCTCGGCTGGGACACGCCGACCGAAGGCATGTCGTCGTCGGGCAAGCACTTCTCCGAGCAGTCGATCGGGCACCTCGGCTTCACGGGCACGTCGCTGTGGATCGATCTCGAGCGCGAGATCGCGATCAGCCTGCTCACGAACCGCGTGCACCTCGTCGCCAAGCGCAGCCGCTTCGAGCTGCGGCCGATCGTGCACGACGCGATCATCGAAGCCTTCGAGGCGGGTTAGTTGAGCGAGCCGCCCCGACACGTCCACTTCGTCGCGATCGGCGGGACGGGCATGGGATCGCTCGCGGGGCTGCTCGCCGCGCGCGGCATCCGCGTCACCGGCTCCGACGACAAGCTCTACCCGCCGATGAGCGTGCTGCTCGAGCAGTGGCGAATTCCGGTCGCAGCTGGCTTTCGGCCCGAGCACGTGCTCGATGCGCGTCCGGATCTGGTGGTGATCGGAAACGCGGTGCGGCCGGACAACCCCGAGGCGCGCGCCGCGATCGACGCGGGTCTGCGCTACCTGTCGTTCCCCGACGCGCTCCACGAGCTCGCGATCGCGGGCAAGCACTCGGTGGTGGTGACCGGGACGCACGGCAAGACCACCACCACGAGCCTGGTCGCGGCGTTGCTGCTCGCCGCGGGGCGCGACCCGTCACTTCTCGTCGGCGGCCACTCGCTCGACTTCGACGGCAGCTTTCGCGAGGGGCGCGGAGAGCACTTCGTCGTCGAGGGCGACGAGTACGACACGGCCTTCTTCGACAAGACGCCGAAGTTCCTCCACTACGGTGCGCGAACGCTGCTCGTCACCTCCATCGAGTTCGATCACGCGGACATCTACCGCGACCTCGAGCACGTCGAGCAGGCGTTTCGCGCGCTCGTCGCGCAGATGCCGCGCGACGGGACGGTGGTCGCGGCGCTCGCCCACCCGGCGGTCCGCGACGTGGTGCGCGGCGCAGCGTGCCGGGCGTTCGGCTACGGGGTCGATGCCGCGTCGCTCGATTGGTGCGCGTCGAACCTCGAGGCCGACGCGCGCGGTACCCACTTCGACGTGCTGCGCGACGCCAAGCTCGCCGCGCGCGCGTTCGTGCCGCTGTTCGGCAGCTTCAACGTCGAGAACGCGCTCGGCGCGCTCGCAGTCGTCGCCGCGCTCGGCGTGCCGCTCGAGCGCGCGGTCGAGGCGCTCGCGACATTCCGCGGCGTGAAGCGCCGGCAGGAGCTGCGCGGCGAGGTGCACGGCGTCGCGGTGATCGACGATTTCGCGCACCATCCCACCGCGGTGCGCGCGTCGATCGATTCGATCCGCCAGCGCTTCCCGGGGCGGCGCGTGATCGCGGTGCTCGAGCCGCGCACCAACACGAGCCGGCGCGCGATCTTCCAACAGGACTACGCGCTCGCGCTCGCGTGCGCGGACCGCGCCGTGGTCCGCTCCGTCGACGCGGGGCCGATCTACAGCGCGACCGGGCCCGTCGAGGAGCGCCTGTCCTCGGAGCAGCTCGTCGCGGATCTCGGCGTGCACGGCGTTCCCGCGATCGCCTGCGCGGGCGTGGACGAGATCATCGAGCGGCTCGTCGCCGACTGCCGGGCGGGTGACGTGATCCTGTGCATGAGCAACGGCTCGTTCGACGGCATCTGGCAGCGCCTGCTCGACGCGCTGCGCGCGAGCACGCCTTCAGCCGAGCCTCAGGCCGCGCAGCCGTAAGCGAGCAGACGTGCGCGCGAACCAGGCCTTACGCGCTTCAGCACGTGACCGAATACGCGAGCAGACGTGCGCGCGAACCGAGGCCGCCCGCCCGGCGCAGCGCGTCGGCGACGAACTGGCGGCCGGCTGCGACTGCGGCCTCGAGCGGCGCGCCGAGTGCGAGCCGCGCGGCGATCGCCGATGACAGTGCGCAGCCGGTGCCATGGAACGGGCCGCCCGCGATCCGCTCGCCGTCGAGCCACTTCAGCGCCACGCTTCCGCCTTCGCGCTGCGCGAGCAGGTCGCGCGGCGGGCCTTCTCGATGGCCGCCCTTGACGAGCGCGGCGCGCGCGCCGAGCTGCGCGACGAGCGCGCAGGCCGCAGCCTGCGCTCCCTCCTCGCTCGACGTGTCGCAGCCCGTGAGCTCCGCGGCCTCGCGCAGATTGGGCGTGACGAGCGCCGCGCAGCCGATCAGCCCCTCGAGCGCGCCCCACGCGCGCCGCTCGAGCAGCGGCGTGCCGTCGCTCGCGAACAGCACGGGATCGATCACGATCGGCACGTTCGACGCCGCCCCGAGCAGCGGTCCGAGAGCGAGCTGCACGTTGCGAACCACGTCGTCGGAGGCGAGCGCGCCGATCTTGATCGCGTCGGGCGTGAGATCGCGCAGCAGCACGCGCAGCTGCTGCAGCACGACCGAGGGAAATGCGGGAAGCACCTGGTGGACGCGCTGCGTGTCCTGCACGGTGATCGCGGTGACCACGCCCGCGCCGTGAACGCCGAGCGCGCGAAACACCTGGAGATCCGCTTGAAGGCCCGCGCCTCCGGTCGGATCCGAGCCCGCGATGCTGAGCGCGACCTTCATCGCGCGCCATGGTAAGGTGAGGCGCTGCCATGCGCACCCACAACCGCCCGCCCGAGCGCCGACGTCGCACTCGCACGCCTTGCGTCCGGCTCGCACTCGGCCTCGCGCTCGCCGCGCTCTCCGTGCCGCCAAGCGACGCCGCCGAGCCCGAGCGTGCCGCTGCGACCCGATCGTGGTATGCGCAGTCGCTCTCGCGCAGCGACACCGAGATGAACATCACGCACCTGTGGTCCGCGGGCGCCAAGTTTCGCGCGGAGACGGTCGCCCGGGGACACCGACTCGTGACGATCGTGAGCGGCGACAGCTACTACAGCTACGACGCGCTCGCGCTCTCGGGCATCGCGGTTCGCCGCGCGCCCGCTGCACTCGCCGCCGACTCGCCCGACCGGCGACCCTTCGGAAACGAGCTCGAGCTGCTGCTGCGCGCTGGGGGAGAGCGCGTGCGTGACGAGAGCGTCGCGGGCAATCGCCTCGCGGTCTATCAGAGCACCGACGAGATCGGCCGGCGCATCGTCTGGGTGACCGACGACGAGCGGCGCCTCCCCGTGCGCGTCGAGATCTTCGACCGCGAATCGGGCGCGACGCGCTACAAGGAATACGTCGACTGGGTCGCGGGCATCGAGATCCCGGACGCGTTCTTCGCGCCCGAGCCCACCGTGCAGCTGCAGCGCTTCGAGCTCGACGAGTATCTGCGCAAACTCGCCGAGCGCGACCCCGCGAGCGCGATCCCGATCCTGTATCCCGAGCTGCTCCACGGCCCTGCGCCGGATTAGCCCGCGCAGTTCCGCGTTCTTTTGAGGAGGTCCGCCTCTGGCGGGGGCCCAGTTGGCCATGGCTGGATCAACTGGCGCAGTTCCGCGTTCTTTTGAGGAGGCCCGCCTCTGGCGGGGAGCCAGTTGGCATCGGCTGGATCGACTGGGGGAGGCCGCTCAGCTGATCCAGGTGATGTTCGCGTCGGCGAGCGCGGGGGTCCGATCCGCGAGCACGGCGAGCTTGCGCGCGACATCGCCCGCGAGCTCGCGAAAGATCTGCGCGATCGCCGAATCGGGCGCCTGCACGGCGATTGGAACGCCCCGGTCGCCACCCTCGACGATGCGCGGGTCGATCGGAATCTCGCCGAGGAACGGCACGCCGAGCTCGTCGGCGGTGCGCTGGCCACCGCCGCGTCCGAACAGGTAGTACTTGCGATCCGGCAGCTCGGGAGGGGTGAAGTACGACATGTTCTCGACGATTCCGAGCACCGGGACCTCGACCTTCTGGAACATGCGCAGACCCTTGCGCGCGTCGATCAGCGACAGATCGTTCGCCGTGGTCACGATGATCGCGCCCGCGAGCGGCGCCTGCTGCGTGAGCGTGAGCGCCGCGTCGCCCGTGCCGGGTGGCATGTCGATCACCAGATAATCGAGCTCGCCCCACTCGACATCCGTGAGGAACTGCTTCACGAGCCCGTGTACCATCGGGCCGCGCCAGATCACGGGTGAATCGTCGGTCACGAGGTAGCCCATCGACATCAGCCGCAGACCGTGCGCGACGTGCGGGAGGATGCGCTTGCCGCGCACTTCGGGCCGTCCGCGCGTTCCCGTGAGCAGCGGCAGCGACGGGCCGTAGACGTCCGCGTCCATCACGCCGACGGCCGCGCCCGACTCTCGCAGCGCGATCGCGAGGTTGATCGCGGTCGTGCTCTTGCCCACGCCGCCCTTCCCGGACGCGACCGCGATCGCGTTCTTGACCCCCGGCAGCACCTCGGCGCCGCGGCCGAAGTCGCGCCCGCGCGTGTTCGCGGTCATCGCGATCGCCACTTCGCGCACGCCTTCGAGCGCGAGGATGCGCTCGCGCGCCGCGCGCTCGAACTCCGCCTTGACCGGACAGGCCGGCGTCGTGAGCTCGATCGAGAGCGAGACCTTGCCGCCCTCGATGCGCAGGTTCTTGATGAAGCCGAGGTCGACGATGCTCCGGTTGAAGTCGGGATCCATGATCGGGCGCAACGCGTCGAGCACGTCCGCTTCGCTTACCTGCTTGGGCATGGCGATCCTCGCGGCAGCGCGGTCGAGCGACCGGCGCCCGGCTGCGGAACCCCGGAGGCTAGCTCATTCCACGCGGGCGGGGATATAGTGCGCCGACGTGGTCGACGCCTACGAAGACGCCTACCGGCGATCGCTCGAGGATCCGCGGCGCTTCTGGGCCGCGGCGGCGAACGACGTCGAGTGGGTGCGGCGGCCGCGCGCCGTGATCGACGACTCGAAGCCGCCGCGCGTGCGCTGGTTCCCGGGCGCGGTGCTCAACACCTGCTACAACGCGGTCGACCTGCACGTGCTCGCCGGGCGCGGCGAGCAGACGGCGCTGATCCACGACAGCCCGGTCACCGCGAGCCGCCGCGCGCTCTGCTATCGCGAGCTGCAGCTCGAAGTCTCGCGCGCGGCGGGCGCGCTCGCTGCGCTGGGCGTCGAGCGCGGCGACTGCGTGCTGATCTACATGCCGATGATCCCCGAGGCGGTGATCGCGATGCTCGCGTGCGCGCGGCTCGGCGCGATCCACTCGGTGGTGTTCGGCGGCTTCGCGGCGGGCGAGCTCGCGCAGCGCATCCAACACGCTGCACCCAAGCTCGTGATCACCGCGAGCTGCGGAATCGAGCCCGGACGCGTGGTCCCCTACCTGCCGCTGCTCGAGAGCGCGCTCGACAAGGTGAGCAACAAGCCCGCGCGCTGCGTCGTCGTCGACCGGCCCGAGCAGCGCGCGGCGCTGCGCGCGGGGCGCGACGTCGTCTGGAGCGAAATCGTGCGCGACGCGCAGCCGCACGCGTGCGTGCCCGTCCAGGCGAGCGAGCCGCTCTACATCCTCTACACCTCGGGCACCACGGGCTCGCCCAAGGGGGTGGTCCGCGACAACGGCGGCCACGCGGTCGCGCTCAAGTGGAGCATGCAACACATCTATGCGATGAGGCCCGGCGATGTGTTCTGGGCGGCATCCGACATCGGCTGGGTGGTCGGCCACTCCTACGCGGTCTACGCGCCGCTGCTCTCCGGCTGCACCACGATCCTCTACGAGGGGAAGCCCGTCGGCACGCCCGACGCGAGCGCCTACTGGCGCGTGATCGCCGAGCACCGCGTCAACGCGCTCTTCAGCGCGCCGACCGCGATGCGCGCCATCAAGCGCGAAGATCCGTCGGCGCTGCTGCCAAAGCGATTCGATCTGTCGAGCCTGCGCGCGCTGTTCCTCGCGGGCGAGCGGGCGGACTCCGACACCGTGGAGTGGTGCGAGCGCGCGCTCGGCGTGCCGGTCGTCGACCATTGGTGGCAGACCGAGACGGGCTGGGCGATCGCCGCGAACTGCCTCGGGCTCGCGCCGCTGCCGATCAAGCGAGGCTCGCCGACCAAGCCCGTACCGGGCTACGACGTGCGCGTGCTCGATGACGCGGGGAGCGAGGTCGCGCGCGGCGAGACGGGGCACCTCGCGATCAAGCTGCCGCTTCCCCCGGGCTGTCTCACGACGCTCTGGCAGAACGATGCGGGCTTCGCGCGCGCGTATCTCGAGCGCTTTCCGGGCTACTACCAGACCTCGGACGCGGGCTACGTCGACGCCGACGGCTACCTGTGGATCGTGGGCCGCACCGACGACGCGATCAACGTCGCGGGCCACCGGCTCTCGACGGGCGCGATCGAAGAGGTGATCGCGCGCCACCGCGACGTCGCCGAGTGCGCGGTGATCGGCGTGAAGGACGCCCTCAAGGGGCAGCTGCCGATTGCGCTGCTCGTGCTCAACGCGGGCGTACGCGCCGATCCGCAGGCAGTGATCGCCGAGGTCGTCGCGCGCGTGCGCGACGAGATCGGGCCCGTCGCGGCGCTCCGGAACGCGTGCATCGTCTCGCGGCTGCCGAAGACGCGCTCGGGGAAGATCCTGCGCGGCACGATCCGCAAGATCGCCGACGCGGAGGCCTACCGCACGCCGCCGACCATCGACGATCCGGCCGCGCTCGACGAGGTGCGCGGCGCGCTTGAGGCGCTCGGCTACGCGAGGTCGAGCTAGCGCCCGGGCAGGTTCGCTTCCCGGCGAGTGATCCGCTGCTGGCCGGG
>DASPGF010000427.1:0-2976 GCA_035620755.1 Myxococcota bacterium | reverse complement strand
CACCCCCCACGCCAGCGCGGAGGATTGCGATCCTTGGGACTGATTCGCCGACGCGTCGAATACGATCGGAAGCGGCTGCTCGCGGCCGCAGAGCACGCGAGAGCGCGCGGGCAACACCGCCGCGCGATCGCACTCTACCGCCGCGTGCTCGCCGCCGAGCCGCACGACGCCGCGGTCCACGCGCGCATCGCTCCGCTGCTCGCCGCGCGCGGCGAGCGCTTCGACGCGTGGCGCAGCTACCAGCAGGCCGCACAGGCGCATCTGCGCAACCAGGCGCGCGGCGAGGCAATCGCCATCTACCGGGACGCGACCCGCGCGCTGCCCACCCAGATCGAGGCTTGGCGCGCGGTCGCCAAGCTCGAGCTCGCGCGCGACGCTCGCGAAGCCGCGCTCGGCGCGCTGCTCGAAGGGCGCTCGAAATTTCGATCGAGGCGGCAACGGCCCGAGGCGATCGCTCTGCTGCGCGAGGCGAGGGAGATCGACGCCTGGCGGCTCGACATCGTGCTCGACCTCGCGCGGCTGCTGCGGCGCTCCGGCCAGGCGACGGAGGCGCAGTGGATCCTCGGCCAGCTGGCGGATCGAATCCGCGGCCGCGAGCTGCGCATCGTCCGCGGCGCGCAGTGGCGCATCGAGCCGAGCCTGCGGCACAGCTGGAGCTGGCTGCGCGCGGCCTTCGCCGGGTCGGACGCGCGGCGCGACCTCGCGCCACCGCTGCGCCGCCGCCGCGCGCACTCGCGCCTGGCTTGATCGGGAAATTCGCTTCGCCCAGACTCCCGCCGCGATGGGCATCGGAATGCGCGGCGGCAATCTGCCTCGACGAGACGCACTCCGCGCGCGCTCCCCGCTCCCCGCGCGCATTCGCGCCGCGCTCGAGGCCGCGGGCTGTGCGCGCTCTCTCGCGCCCGAGATTGGGGGCGTCGCGCGCGCGCTCGCGGCGTCGCAGCCGGCCGGCTCCTATCTCTGCATCGGCCCCGGCGCGGGCGAGCTCGCGGCCTGGATCCTCGACGGAATGGATCCGTCGAGTGGCGTCGTGACGCTCGTGCAGGATACGACGGAGGCCGAGGTGCTCGCTCGCGAGCTCGACTGCGACGTGCGCGCCTCGGTGCACCGACAGGACGCGGAATCGTTTCTCGCCGACGTCCACGCGCACCGCTTCAACCTGATCGCCGACGCGCTCGCCGAGCCGCACGCGACGGCCGTGCGCAGCGCGCTCGACCTGCTGCGGCCGGGCGGCTTCTACCTGGCGTGTCGCGCTTTCGCGCTCGACGCCGAGCCCCTCGCGCGCGAGCACCGCGAAGCGGAATCCCGCGATCCCGCTGCCAGGGGGCGCGAGCGCGTCAAGACGCAGCTCGGTATCGATCAGCTCGAGAGCGACGGATTCGAAGTCGCCCAGCTCGGCGAGCGCGGCGCGCCGCTGCTCGTCGTGCGGCGCGTACGGCCCTCCCGTCCGAGGCGCCGATCGCGGTCGCGCTAGCGGTCGCGGGCTACTCCTCGACCTCGACCTCGAGGTCGCGATCGCGCCGGCTGAGGCGGAGATCGAGGCAGAGATCGCTCGGCGAGAGCGCCGGACCCTCGGCGGTCTCCTCGATCTCCAGCACGACCATCGTGGGCTCGTAGCCCTCACCCTTGAAGTAGAGCACGTGGGGCGAGTCGACCCGTAGCGCGAGCTCGTCGGGAACGCGCTCGAGCGGAACCTTGTCGAGGTAGATGGTCACGTCCTTGGGCACGCAGTCGAGCCGATAGGTCTGCGTCTGTGCGCACGCGCCGAGTGCGAGCAGCGCGAGCGCGGCCGCGACGGCCCGGCGGGAAGGATCGAACGCGATCGCCACGCGCGCACTGTAGCGCGGGCTGCGCGCGGATCGGGAGCAGCCCCGCCCGGATCCCCCGGCGCTGGGAATGCGCACGAATCTGAGCGAGATTCTCCCGCCGCCCGCTGCACGCCAGGCTCGCGCCGGCCGCGCGACCAGCGCCGGATACGGGGTCACGCGAGCCGTCGGAGTACGCGCGGCGGTGCGAGCGGACCGGTCGCGATCGACGCGAGCCCGCAGCGGTCGGGGAACATCGGGAGCATCGGGAGAAAGCCAATGGACGGCGTCGCGCTGATTCTCTGCGAGGGAGCCTTCGGGACCGGCGACGGCAAGACCGCGAACGGGCTCGTGCGCTACACGGCGCGCTATCGCGTTGCCGGCGTGCTCGATTCGCGGCTTGCGGGTCGCGATGCGGGGGAAGTGCTCGGCGGGCCCGCGCGCGGCATTCCGATCTTCGCATCGCTCGCAGAAGCGCTCGCGAAGGCCGGCGAGCGCCCCACGCATCTCGTGATCGGGCTCGCTCCCGAGGGCGGGCGGCTGCCGGCCGCGTACCGCAGCGTGGTCGTCGACGCGATCCGCGCGGGCTTGAACGTCGACAGCGGCCTTCACCAGTTCCTCTCGGACGACCCGGAATTGTCGCAGCTCGCGAAGGCCCACGGAGTAAAGATCCGCGACGTGCGCAAGACGCCTGCGCGCGACGAGCTGCACTTCTACACGGGTGCGATCCGTTCCGTGCGCGCGCTGCGCGTGGCGGTGCTCGGCACCGACTGCTGCTGCGGCAAGCGCACCACCGCGACACTGCTCACCCAGGCGCTCGAGCGCTCGAACACGCGCAGCGTGTTGATCGGAACCGGCCAGACCTCCTGGATGCAGGGCTCCCGCTACGGGATCGTGCTCGATTCGCTGATCAACGACTTCGTCGCGGGCGAGATCGAGCACGCGGTCGTCGAGGCGGATCGCGCGGAATCGCCCGAGGTGATCGTGATCGAGGGCCAGGGCGCGCTCACGCACCCGGCCGCGCCCGGCGGCTTCGAGATCCTCGCCGCCGCCAAGCCGCGCGCGGTGATCCTCCAGCACGCGCCCGCGCGCGAGACCTATCTCGACCACCCCGACGAGCCGATCGCGCCCCCGGAGCTACACATCCACGCGATCGAGTCGATCTTCGGCG
>DASPGF010000426.1:0-2915 GCA_035620755.1 Myxococcota bacterium | reverse complement strand
TGCATTGGGAGCACACCCTTCGGTGTCGGTAGGAGGCTCGCGCAGGGAAACACTGTGCGAGCTCGGGATCGAGGTTCTCGAGCTCGAAAGCATCACGCTCGACGAGATCTTCGGCTCGCTGCAGGCGCTCGGCGAACGCGTGGGCCGCAGCGAGGCCGCCGCGCAGCGCATCGCGGAGATCCGGGGCACCTGGCGCGAGGTCGCGCGCGAAGCCGCGCAGCGGCCGCGCCGCTCGGCGCTGTTCGTCGTGCAGCGCGATCCGCTGTTCGTGGTCGGCGGGCGCAGCTACCTCGACGCGATGCTCGATGCCGCCGGCCTCGACAACGCGGCCGCGAAGTACAGCGAGGCGTATCCGCGCGTCTCGCTCGAGTGGCTGATCGCGTCGGCGCCCGAGGTGATCATCGACAGCAGCGCCGATCCAGTCGCCGCGGCCGACTACTGGGCGCGCTGGCCGTCGATTCCCGCGGTGGCCGCACAGCGCGTGGTCTCCGTTCCGCAGAGCCTCACCACGCTGCCCGGTCCCGACCTCGACCGCTCGCTGCGCACGATCGTCGCCGCGCTGCGCGGCGCGGACGCGGCCGCCGCTGCGGGTGACGGCACCGCACCGCAGTGAAGGTCCTCACGCCGCTACGCGTGCTCGCGTCGCTCGCGCTGGTGGGCGCGGCGTTGCTCGGCGCGCTCGTGCTCGGGCTCGCCGCGGGGCCGAGCGGGCTCGGCATCGCAGAAGCGATCTCGGTGCTCGGAGATCGCGACGCCGTCGGCCCCGCAGCGGACATCGTGCTGCGCGTGCGGCTGCCGCGCGTGCTGTTCGGCGCGCTCGTCGGCGCGTGCCTCGCGGTCGCGGGCGTGCTGTTCCAGGCGCTGCTGCGCAATCCGCTCGCCGACCCCTACGTGCTCGGCGTGTCGGGCGGCGCGGCGCTCGGCGGCATCCTCGTGCTGAGCCTCGGCAGCGGCATCGGTCTGGGCTACGCGGCGGTGCCTCCCGCGGCGTTCGCGGGCGCGGTGCTCACGACGCTGATCCTGTATCTGATCGCGGGCGCGAACGCGCGCGTCTCCACCACGAGCCTGCTGCTGACGGGCGTCGTGTTCAATGCGTTCGCGTCGGCTGCGATCGTCTTCCTCGCTTCGCTCGCGGGCCTCACGGAGGGCGCGAGCATCTTCATCTGGCTGATCGGCAGCCTGTCGTCGATTCGCGTCGGGCTCGCGGGCTGGGTCGCGCTGTTCCTCGCGCTCGGTCTCGGCTGCTCGCTGCCGCTCGCGCGCGGACTAAACATCGCCGCGCTCGGCGCCGAATCTGCGGTTCAGCTCGGCGTCGACATCGATCGGCAGCGCCGCATCGTGCTGATCGCGAGCTCGCTGATGGTGGGCGCGGCCGTCTCGGTCGCGGGCCTGATCGGCTTCGTCGGCCTGATCATCCCGCACCTGCTGCGCCTGATCCTCGGCCCGGATCACCGGCTGCTGATCCCCGCGTCGGCGCTCGGCGGCGCGGCGTTCCTCGTCACGTGCGACGCGCTCGCGCGCAGCGCGCTCGGCGGACGCGAGCTCCCCGTCGGCGCGATCACCGCGCTCGCGGGCGGACCGCTGTTCCTCTGGCTGCTGCGCCGCTACCACCAGCGCGTGATCGCATGACGGATGCCGCGCTGCGCTTCGAAGAGGTGGCGCTCGCGCTCGGCGGGCGCGAGATCCTGCGCGGGCTGAGCCTCGACGTGCCCGAGGGTGCGGTGGTCGCGCTCGCGGGGCGCAACGGCGCGGGCAAGACGACACTCCTTCGCGTTGCATCGCGCGTGCTGCAGCCGGACGCGGGCCGCGTCTGGCTCGGGGGCGCTGCGCTCGAGAGCTTCTCGCGGCGCGCGCTCGCGAAGCAGATCGCCGTGGTTCCGCAGGACGCGCCGGTCTCGTTTCCGTTTCGCGCGATCGAGGTGGTGCTGATGGGCCGCTCGCCGCACCTCGGCGCGCTCGGCTTCGAGAGCCGGGCGGACATCGCGCTCGCGCGCTCGACGATGGAGCGCGTCGGCATCGCAGCGCTCGCGAATCGCTCGATCCTCGAGCTATCGGGCGGCGAGCGGCAGCTCGTGCTGATCGCGCGCGCGCTCACCCAGCAGCCGCGGATCCTGCTGCTCGACGAGCCGACCGCGCACCTCGACCTCGCCCACCGGGTCGCGGTGCTCGACCTCGTGCGCGACTTCGCGCGCGACGGGCGCAGTGCGCTGGTGGTCTCGCACGATCTCTCGCTCTCGGCCCGCTGCTCGGATCGGCTCGCGCTGCTGGTCGACGGCCGGCTGCTCGCGTGCGACGAGCCCGCGGCGGTGCTCACGCCCGAGAATCTCGCGAGCGCGTTCTCGATCCGCGCGGACGTCGTGCGCGCGCCCGACGGCAGCCCGCTCGTCGTGCCCCGAAGCGCGGCCGCGCAGCGCATGAGCTAGTGTCCCGCGCCGCACGCGGCGTTGGGGAGGCGCCATGTCGGAAGTCGCAATCGCAGCCGTGAGCGCGCGCGAGATCCTCGATTCGCGCGGCAACCCCACGGTCGCGGTCGAGATCGAGACCTCGCAGGGTGGGCGCGCGAGCGCGGCCGTGCCGTCGGGCGCCTCGACGGGCTCGAGGGAGGCGCTCGAGCTGCGCGACGGCGACCCGAGGCGCTACCGCGGCAAGGGCGTGCTGCGCGCGGTTTCGAACGCGAACGGCGAGCTCGCGCGCGAGGTGATCGGGCGCCCGCTCGGCGGCCTCGCCGAGCAGGCCGCGCTCGACCGCGCGATGATCGCGCTCGACGGCAGCGACGCGAAGTCGCGGCTCGGCGCGAATGCGATCCTCGGCATCTCGCTCGCGGCCGCGCGCGCGGCTGCCGATGCGGCGGGTGTGCCGCTCTATCGCTTCCTCGGCGGCGACGCCGCGCGCAGATTGCCCGCGCCGATGATGAA
>DASPGF010000425.1:0-5217 GCA_035620755.1 Myxococcota bacterium | reverse complement strand
GCAGCGCGACCGCGCCGCCGAACAGCACCGCGAACAGGTCGAGCGACATCGCGCCGAGCACGATGCGCCGCGAGCGCACGAAGCGGATGCCCTCGAGCACCATCTGCCAGCTCGCGGGCTCGCTGCTCGGCTCGCGGCGAGGCAGCTCGACCATCGCCATCAGCACCACCGAGACCACGAACAGCGAGGAGACGGTCGCATAGACCATGTGCGGGCCCGCGAGATAGAGCAGGCCGCCGAGCGTCGGGCCGATGATCGTCGCGAGCTGGAAGGTCGACGAGTTGAGCGCCACCGCATTGCCGAAGCTCGCGAGCGGCACGAGATTCGGAGTGATCGCCTGCGAGGCGGGCATGCCGAACGCGCGCGCCGCGCCGAACAACACCATGATGCTGAACACGGGCCAGACCACCGTTGCGCCGCTCAGCGTGAAGCCGAGCAGCAGCGCGCCGCAGAGCAGCTCGGTCGCATAACAGAGCGCGAGGATGCGCTGCCGGTCGAAGCGGTCGGCGACCTGCCCCGCCGCGAGCACGAGCGCGATGAACGGCACGAACTGCGCGAAGCCGATCAGGCCGAGGTCGAGCGGATCGCGCGTGATCGCGTAGACCTGCCAGCCGACCGCCACGCTCTGCATCTGCACCGCGAGCGTCGCGAGGAAGCGCGCGGCGAGGAAGCGCGCGAAATTCGGGTGGCGCAGCGCGCCGAACGCGCCGCGCGAATGCCCATCGGGTGTGGCCATGGCGCGCCATTGTCGCAGAATTTGACTGGCCGGAAATGCGGCCTTCGGCGTATCCTGAGCGCCGGCGGATCTGGGAGACGCTGCCGCCGAGCGGCAGAGAGGCGGGAAGGAACCGTGGACGCAAAGCAGACCGCGTTCGAATGGGTGGGATCGCATCGCCTCGACTGGTCGGCGTGGCACGCGCACATCTGGGATCTCGCCGAGACGGCGTGGCGCGAGTACCGATCCTGCGCGTGGTACGTGGAGCGGCTGCGCGCCGAAGGCTTCGAGGTCGAGGCCGGGTCGGGCGGCATGCCGACCGCGTTCTCGGCGCGCTGGTCGAACGGCAGCGGGCCCAGTGTGATGGCGTACGCGGAGTACGACGCGGTGCCCGGCAACTGCCAGGCGGCCGTCACCTACCGCTGCCCGCGCAAGGGCCTCTCGCGCTTCGCGGCTGGCCACACCGATCCGCACTCCGCGCTCGGCATCGGCTCGCTCGTCGGTGCGCTCGCCGCCAAGGCCGCGATGCAGCGCCACGGGGTTCGAGGCACGATCCGCTTCATGGGCGAGCCCGCCGAGAAGGTTCGCGGCTCGAAGCCGATCCACGCGGCGCGCGGCTACTACGACGGGCTCGACGCGATCCTGTCGTTCCACCCGCACTACATGCTGCCGTTCTGCAACACGGCGCGCTGGGACACGCACTGCGGCCCCTACTACTCGGCGATCTACGAGTTCCTCTGCGACGCGCCCGAGACCTGGCTCGAGGGGGTCGCGAAGGATGCGGCGGGAATGCCGATCCCGGCCGCGCACACCCAGGCGCGCGCGCCGGGTGCGAACGATGCGGTCGTCGCGATGTACACGCTCTCGAAGATGGCGCGCGACCACATGCTGCCGCACACGGGCACCTGGACGCTCAACGAGACCCTCCTCGCGAGCGGCCAGGCCACCGCCGACAACCTCGCCGCGCAGATGGCGCTGATCCAGTTCGCGGCGCGCGCGCCGAACGTCGAGATGCTCGAGAAGATCTTCGCCGTGCTCGACCAGAACGCGGCCGCCGCGGCCGCGGCGAGCCATTGCAGCTGGAAGCGCCACTGGGTGTCGAAGTCGAAGCCCGGGCTCGCGAACCACGCGCTCGCCGAGCTCACCTTCGCGAATCTGAAGCTCGCGGGTGCGCCGCGCTACGGCGACGACGCGGTCAAGGTCGCGCACGAGCTGCAGCACGAGCTCGGCATCGCGCCGCTCGATCGGCCGTTCGCCGACGAGCTCAGCGAGCTGATCGAGCCGCAAGAAGCAGAGCGCCGCGTGCGCCAGGACATTCCCGCCTGGCAGACCCACTACACCTCCGACGACTACACCGACATGACCTGGTGTGCGCCGACGGTTCGCTTCTATGTCGCGCGCCCGGTCCTGAAGGCGCCGCCCGGCTTCGCCCATCCCGGCTTTGTCTATCCCGACTGGGTGCTCAACGCGCTCGGCGGCATCGCGGCGTGCATCGATCCCACCATCGAAGTGGCGGCCAAGACGATCGCGGGCAGCGTTCTCGATCTCATGACCGACGCGCCCGCGCGCGAGCGCGCGCAGGCGGAGTTCCGCCAGCGCCGGGCGGCGTCGCCCGATCCGGATCTCTGGTGCGACTATCCGCCGCCGCTGGATTTTCCCTGGCCCGAGTACATCGAGACGCCGCGCGGTCGCGAATGGTGGATTCCCGCGAGCGACGTCGACCGCGCGCTGCAGCGGTAGGCGCGCGAGGCCTGCGGTCCGCGAGACCCTGACGCATCCGATGGAATCGCCCGTCGAAGCCGCTCGAGCCGATGAAAGCGCACAGGCGCCGCCGCGCCGCGTCGGCGCGATCTCGCGCGGGCAGCGCGTCGCGGCGGTCGCGCTGATCGCGGTGGCGTGCGTCGGGCGTTTCCTGTTCCTCGAGACGAGCCCGCCCGGCTTCTTCGCGGACGAGGCCGCGGGCGCGGCACACGTGATGTGCCTGCAGCGGACGGGGAAGAACTGTCACGATCAGGCCTGGCCGCTGTTCAGCGCGGCCGCGGGGGGCGGCGTCACCACGCCGACCTATCTGTATCTCACGACGCTCTGGGCCTGGCTGTTCGGTACCTCGCCCGGCGCGTTCCGCGCCGAGGCCGCGCTCGTCGGCGTCGTCACGCTGCTCGGCCTCTACCGCCTGGCCGCGCACCTGCTCGGCGCGGAGTACGCGCTCTGGGTCGCGTTGTCGGGCGCGATCGCGCCCTGGAGCTTTCAGTTCTCGCGCATCGCGTGGGATCCGCCGCTCGCTCCGTGCTTCCTGATCTGGGGCCTGTTCCTGCTGGTCGCGCGCCGCGGCACCGCGTCTGCCGCGGCCGCGGGCGCGCTCTGGGCGCTTGCGATGTACTCGTATCCGCCGACGCGGCTGCAGGTTCCCTTGATGCTCGGGGGTATTGCGTGTTTCACGCGTTGGGCGCAGCTGGGTGTGGCGCGGCTCGTGCTCTGCACGGCATGCCTGTGCGTCGCGGCGCTCCCGCTTGCGAACGCGATCCTGTTCGAAGGCGCGCAGGATCGCTTCGGCCTGGTGGGAATCTTCTCCGCCGCCAACGCGAACCCCGTCGCGGGCGCGGGCGCGGCCGCGATCGCCTGGCAGGTATTCGAGAACGTCGCGCTCCATCTCGATCCGCGTTTCTTGTTCATCACGGGCGATTCGAGCCTGCGGCACTCGACGGGCCTCTTCGGCATGTTGAGCGGGCTCGATCTGCTCGCGCTGCTCGCGGCTCCGGCGCTCGTTCTCTCGCGGGGCAAGTGCTGGAAGAGCCAGCTCGATCCCGTCGCGCAGCAGCGGCTCCGCGCGGTGATCGGCCTCGCCGCGCTCGGCATCCTCTCGGGAATCCTGCCGGCCGCGCTCACCTGGGAGAGCCTTCCACACTCGCTGCGCGCGATCGGCGCGTGGCCGTTCCTGTGTCTGCTCTCCGGCGCGCTGCTTGGGGTCTGCGTCGCGAGCTGGCGTTGGCTCCCGGTCGCCGCGCTCGCGGTCGCCTATGGCTTCTCGGCGCTGTTCATCGCCCACTACTTCGCGCGCTATCCGGAGCTTTCCCATCTATGGTGGGACACCGTGGTGCTCGACCGAGCGCGCGAGGCGCAGATCAGCGGCGACTGGTCGCCATTCGAGGCGAGCGTGAGGGATGCGCCGCTCGCCGCGCAGTACTACCGGATGCACTTCGGCGCCGAGAAGCCGCCCGACTGACCGACTCGATCGAGTGTCAGGTTTCCAGAGCGCGCAGCGCAGCGCCAGCGCGCTCGCTCTCGAGCCGATGCGCCTTGCGGCCGCCGCGCGGCGTGCGCTCGCAGGGCGCGCATCCGATCAGGCTGCGCGCGAGCTCCACGCAGCGGCCGACGAGCTCGCGCGCGCCCTCGCGCAGCTCCTCGCTCTGCTGCACCTCGCTCACGTTTCGCTCCATGTCCTCGGCCGTCCAGCCGCGCGAGTGCGCGATGTAGGGGAACTGCGGCGCGTGGAAGCCGAGCTCGCCGAAGAAGCCCAGCAGCTGGCCCGCGACCGCCTGGATGTTGTCCTGGCCGCCCGTGATGATGAAGCCCGCGCACTTGTTGCGGATCAGCACGTTGTTGCGGATCGTCACCTGGTTCTGCACGCAGTTGAGGCGCTCGGCCATCTTGTAGTAGAGCGCGGAGGCGTTGCCCCAGCGGATCGGCGTCGCGAGCAGCACGACGTCCGCCCAGTGCACGAGCGCCTCGTAGACGACCTGCATCTCGTCCTTCGGATCCATCTGCGTGATCGAGCAGGGCCAGGTGCACGCGTGCGCGCTGCGCGAGTAGAAGCCCTCGCAGGGGCGCACGCGCAACGAGTCGAGGCGGATCAGCTGCACCTCGCAGCCGAGCGAATCGCGCGCGTGGCCGAGCGCGTGCTCGAGCAGCGCCTCGGAGGTCGAGTAGCGCGGATGCGCGCGGTCCATCACGGTTGCCGAGAGGCCCACGACGCGCAGCGCGCCCGGCGCGCGCACGAGCGGCCGCAGCAGCGGATGCGGCTCGTGCGGCGTCTTGTGGCGCTTCGTCGCGGGCGCGCGCGCGACGAGCACGCGCCCGCCTTCCAAGCGCACGTCGTGCCGCGGCACGCGATCCGCCTCGAAGCCCGGCTCGCCTTCGCCCGTTACGCGGTGGAACTTCCAGTAGTGCCACGGGCACTCCACGTAGTCGCCGTCCAGCCTGCCCTCGCCGAGCGGCCCACCAACGTGGTTGCACACGCCCGAGATCGCGCCGAATGCGCCGTCCGCGAACGAGAGCGCGATCTTGAGCCGGCCGACGTGAACCTCGGTGAGCGGCTGCCGTGACAGCTCCTCCGCAGATCCGACGTCCACCCACTCGCCGCCCTCTCGCTTCGGATCACTCATGTCGTGCTCCTCGTGTCGCGTCACTCACGCCGCTGGGGGCTCGCGTCGACGGTCACCGCAGCGGGCATGCGATCGGAGCCGGGAGGGGTGAGGGGTGAGCGACATGGTGTTGGAGCGAAG
>DASPGF010000424.1:0-5834 GCA_035620755.1 Myxococcota bacterium | reverse complement strand
AGGCCGTCGATGCTGCCGAGCAGCGCGCGCGGGTCGGCCTGGCTCGGCAGATAGATCGGAGTTCCGCCCGCGGCCTGGACGGCGATCGCGTAGGCGGCGTCCATGTAGTGGTAACTCCGGCCCGACTTCCAGCGGCCGCGATCGTCCAGACACGTCGAGATGCCGATGCGCGGCGCCATCGCGGCGAGTATAGCGGCGCGGTCGAGGCGCCGATTCGCGGCGCCATCGCGTCGTGCACAGCGGCGCGGTCGAGATGCCGATGCGCGGCGCCATCGCGCCGAGACGAGCAGCGGCGCGCTCGCGGCTCGCGCGAGCCGAGGGCGGCGCGCGCGTGCGTCGATTCGGCGGCGTACCGCGATCGCCTCGCGTGTCCTACGCTCGGCGCGAATGCGGGCGGGTCGATTGCAATGGCGAAGATCCTGATCGCGGGCTGCGGCTACGTGGGCGAGGCGCTCGGCAAGCTGCTGCTCGCGGATGGCCACGAGGTGTGGGGCCTGCGACGGAATCCGCGCTCCCTGCCCGCGGGCATCGCGAGCATCGCGGCCGATCTCACCCAGGCTTCGGACCTGCGCGATCTCCCAGCGGGCCTCGACTGCGTGTTCTATCTCGTGTCGCCAAATGGCTCGGAGGACGCGCTCTACCGCCACGCCTACGTCGATGGCCTGCGCGGCCTGCTCGCTGCGCTCGAGCGTCACCGGCAGCGGCCGCGCCTGCTGTTCGCGTCGAGCACGGCCGTGTACTGGCAGCGCCATGGCGAATGGGTCGACGAGGAATCCGAGACCGCGCCCGAGCACTGGAGCGGCACGCGCATCCTCGAGGGCGAGCGGCTCGCGCTCGGATCGCTGCCGTCGACCACCGTGGTGCGCTTCGGCGGCATCTACGGCCCGCGGCGCACGCGCCTGATCGACTGCGTGAGATCGGGCCGCGCGACCTACCGCGACGATCCGCCGCACTACACCAATCGGATTCACCGGGACGACTGCGCGGGAGCGCTGCGCCACCTGATGTCGCTCGACGCGCCGGAATCGATCTACCTCGCGGTCGACAACGAGCCCGTCGAAGAGCGCACGCTGCTGCTGTGGCTCGCGGGCGTGATGGGATCTCCCGAGCCGCGCGCAGCCGAGGGCCACCAGAGCGAAAAGCGGCCGCGCGGCAACAAGCGCTGCCGCAACGCCCGGCTCGTGCGATCCGGCTACAAGTTCCGCTATCCCACCTTCCGGGAGGGATACAGTGCCGTGCTGGAGCAGCTGGTCTGATTCGTCCGGAGCGATCCGGCGCAGCTCGTGAGGTTCGCTTGCCCCGACCCCCCGCCGTCACGCCGAGCGTCGCCGCCATGCCCGGCGCGATCTACTCGCCGCGCGCGGTGCGCGAGGCCGACCTCGAGCCGCGCGCGTGTCCGCTGAACGTCGGCGATACCTGGTTCGAGCCGTTCGAAGGCGGGCGCATGGAGGATCTGCACGGCGCCGAATACCCCGAGCTCAACCGCTACACGGCGACGCGCGGCCTCGCGCCGCTGATCGATGCAATCGTCGAGAAGGTGCGCGCGCGCAACGAGCTCGCGTGCGAGCGCGAGTCGGTGCTGGTGACGGCAGGCGCGACGGCGGGCCTGGGCTGCGCGGTGGGAATGCTCGCCTCGCCCGACGAGGAGATCCTGATTCTCGCGCCGTTCTGGCCGCTGATTCGCGGCATCGCGCAGACGTTCCGCGCGCGCCCCGTCGAGGTTCCTTTCTACGACCGGGTCGACTCCGCGGCCGCCGCAGTCGAAGCGGTTCGCGAGCGGTTGTCTCCGAAGAGTGTCGCGCTCTACGTCTCGAGCCCGTCCAACCCGACGGGCCGCGTCCTCCCCGAGAGCTGGCTCGCCGCGCTCGCGGAGCTCGCGTGCCGCGAGAATCTGTGGCTGCTCTCCGACGAGGTCTACGAAGACTACGTCTACGAGGGCCGGCACGTGTCGCTCGCGCGCTTTGCGCCCGAGCGCACGCTGAGCGCATTCTCGTTCTCGAAGGCGTACGGCATGGCGGGCAACCGCACGGGCTACCTCGTCGGCCCGCCCGCGGCGATCGCGCAAGCCGAGAAGATCGCGACGCACTCGTTCTACTCGGCGCCGACGGCCGGCCAGATCGCGGGGCTGCGCGCTCTGCAACGCGGCCAGGCCTGGGTCGATCGCGCGCGCGCGAGCTATCGCGCCGCCGGAATCGACGCGGCGGCCGCGCTCGGGCTCCCCGCGCCGCAGGGCTCGACGTTCCTGTTCGTCGATGCGCGGCCCGCGCTCGACGAGCGCGGCATCGAGGGGCTGCTCGCGGATTGTCTCGAAGACGGCGTGGCCGTCGCGCCCGGAGGCTCTTGCGGGCGCGACTACGCGAGCTGGCTGCGGCTCTGCTACACGAGCGCACCGCCCGCGGAGGTTGGGCTCGCGGTCTCGAAGCTCGCCAAGCGCCTCGCCGCGCGCTGAGCGCACGGCTCGCCGCGCAGCGACGATCGGCGCCTCAGCTCTCGAACGCCTTGGCGAGCTCGTCGAGCAGCGCATCCTCTTCGGCCGACACTTTGTTGCCGAAGCCGAGGAAGCCGCCCTTTGCCTCGGCGACTCCGCGCGCACGGCCGAGGATCTGCTCCCTGAGCGCTGCGCGCTGCGCGGGCTCGAGCTGCGCGCACAGCCCGACGATGAACGCGCCCCACGCCTCGAGCAGGCGCGCATCCGGGCGCTTCGCGAGCCAGCTCTCGAGCAGCTCGTAGCCCGGGCTGCCGCTCGCGATGCCGTTCGCCTTCGCGGCCGACAGCACGGCGGCGCGCTCCTTCGCGTCGATCTTGCCGTCCGCCCAGGCGACTTCCACGAGCGGTGCGATGGAGATTGCCGCCCAGGTCTCCGCGCCGATGCCGAGCGCGCAGAGCTTCTCGAGGATCTCTTCGCTGCGAATTCCCGATGCGTCGGCGAGCGCCGCGCGCGCCTCCTGCGTCTCGCGCTCCGCCTTCAGCCGCTCGAGCAGCTTGGCGTTCTCCTTGGCGAAGAACGACTCTTCGAGCGCCTTCTTGCGGTCGCCGAGAAATTCCTTGGACATGGGTCCGCTCCGCTGCGCGTCATGGATCGGCCATTCTACCGCTGGTTAATCGTGGATCTGCTCGGCGAGGTACTGCTCTTTGCCGATCTCGTCGACGATGTGCAGCTGTGCCTCGAGCCAGTCCACGCTCTCCTCTTCACTCACGAGGATCTTCTCGAGCAGGTCGCGCGAGCCGTTGTCGGCCGTCTCGCGGCACAGTGCGATCGCGCGGTTGAGCCGCTGCGTCGCGTCGAGCTCGAGCGCGAGATCGAGCTTGTGCTGCTCGACGGGGCTCTCGCCGACGCGCACCGGGCTCAGGCGCTGCATGTTGGGAACGCCGTCGAGGAACAGGATGCGCCCGATCACCGAGTCCGCGTGCTTCATCTCCTCGACCGACTCCTCGCGCTTCTTCGCCGCGAGGCGCCGATAGCCCCAGTTCTCGCACATCTTGTAGTGGATGAAGTACTGGTTGATCGCGGTGAGCTCCGCCGTCAGCACTTCGTTGAGCGCTTCGAGGATCGCAGCGTCGCCCTTCACGGGATTCCCTCGCTCGCGGTGGAGCCGCCGAGCGTAACCCGCATCGATGCGATGGCCAACCAAATGAAATTGGAATCCGATTTCCCGCAAGCGCGGTGCGCTGCACGGGGAACTCGCCGCTCAGCCCGCGGCGAGCTCGAGCGCGGTCAGGCTCACGGCGCGCTCGCGCTCGCGCTCGGCCTCGAGGATCACGTCGACCTCGGGCACGCAGCCGCCGCAGCAGATGCCCGCTCCGCAGCTGCGCGCGACGTCGCGGCGATTGCGCGCGCCGTCGCGAATCGCCTTGCGAATCGCGCGATCGGTGACGCCGGTGCACTGGCAGACGATCATCGGCTTCGGTTCCGCTTGCTGTCGGCTCGCGCGGTTGCGTGGTGGCTACGCAACTGCGAAAGCCTCTCGAGCCTAGCATTATGAAAATGATGTTCAATATCGTTTCTCTCGGCCGGGGCGGGAGAAAGCCGGGTCGCGCCGCCTTCGCTGCCAAAATTCCGAATATTTTACAAAAGGTTATGAATGTAGTTGCGTTGGCCGGAGGGCGCGGGCGGCAGCCCGAGAAGGCGCCGCGGCAAGCGTGACCCCATCTGTCATGCTCGCACGCAACGATCGCGATCCGCAGCGCCAGGCGGCTCGCCGCGGCGCCCGCACAGCGGGCCAACGCTGCGTGTCGTGCGCTCGATCGCTGCGGAATGTGGTGCGTGCGGTGAAAGTGGTGAGTGAACCGGAGGCGATCGCGATGGGCGAAGCGCGCGAGAAGCGCGAGGGTCGCGGCGCGCGCGAGCGCGCTCGGGGGCGCGAAGCGAGCACACCGACCCGGCCGACCGGACGCGTGGTGATCTCGCACGGCGCGCTCGCCGCGGAGTCGCGGCTGGTCGAGATGCTCGCCGAGGTCGCGCGCGCGAGCGCGCGCGATCCGCGTTCGCTGCGCGAGCCCGTGCTCGTCATCGCGCCGTCGCGGAGCGTGCGCGCGCACCTGTGCGCTCGCGTGGTCGAGCAGTGCGGCCGCGCGGTCGCGGGCATCCGCTTCGAGACGCTCGATGCATTCGCGGCGTCGATCCTCGCGCGTGCGGGTGAACAGCGCGCCTTCGATCGCGCGCTGTTTCCCGCGCTCGTCCGCGAGCTCGCACAGCGCGAGGCCGTCCTGCGCGAATCGCTCGGCGCGCTGAAGCACGGCTACGCGGCCGCGATCGCGGTCGTGAGCGACCTGCTCGATGCGGGCTTCGAGCCCGCACACGCGGATGCGGTGCTCGAGCTGATCGATCAGTCGAGCCGCGGGCCGCTCGCCGCGCGCGCGAGCGCGTTGGCTCGCGTCGCTTCACTCGCGGCTGCGCAGCTCGACGCGTCGAGCGTCGGGCACGCCTCGTGCACTCTGCGCCGGGCGCGCGAGCAGCTCGACGCCGATCCCGCGGGCGCTCTGCGCGCGCGCGCCGTGCACGTGTTCGGCTTTGCGGACGCGACCGGCCTGCAGACGGACCTGATCGAGACGCTGCTGCGGCGCTGCGGTGCGTGGGTGCACCTCGATCGGCCGCCCGATCCTTCCGATGTGTCGCGCGCGGATCCTGGCGTGGCGTTCTCGGATCGATTCAGCGCGCGCCTGTGCGGCGCGTTCGGCGTCGAGGTCGTGGAGCACGCCGAGCGCACGAGAGCGCCGGCGGTGAGCGTGCTGCGCGCGCCGGACCTCGACGCCGAAGCGCGCGGCATCGCCAATCGCGTGCGCGAGCGGCTCGATGCGGGGGTGCGGCCCGAGCGAATCGCCGTGGTCGCGCGCGATCTCGAGCGCTATCGCTGCGCGCTGAGGGTGCAGCTCAGCCGGCTCGGCATTCCGTTCTCCGGCGCCGATGATCGGCCCGGCATTGCGCCCGCGGATCGCCGGCGCATTCGGGGTCTGCGCGAGCTGCTGCACGCGGGGCCGCGCGCGACGCTCGATCTCTGGCTCGATCTCGTCGACGAGCTGCCCGCTTCCGTGCGGTATGAGCCGCTTTGCGCCGCGCGGCGTTCGGAGCTTCGGCTCGCGTTCCACGCGCGCGGCCTCGGGCGGCTCGCCGACGCCTCGCGATTCGAGCGCTGCGCGCGTCCGCGCCGCGAGCCCGCGAGCGCTCGAGCCGCGAGCGCTGGAGCCGCCGGCGCTGCGTCGGCTGCGACCGCGACCGCCGAGCTGCTCTCGCGCTGGCCCGAGCGCGCCGCGCTCGCGGCTCACCTCGAGGCATTGCGCGCGCTCGTAGACGCGCAGCTGCGCTGGCCGAGCGATGGCGTGGCGCGCGTCGAGCT
>DASPGF010000423.1:0-3594 GCA_035620755.1 Myxococcota bacterium | reverse complement strand
GTAGTTCTGCGCGTTCGGGAACGCCGCGTACGGGTTGGTGTCGAGCGTCGCGTAGCCCGAGTCGTTCGAGATGCCCACCATCCAGCGAAGGCCGTTGTCGTACTTCGACGAGGCCTTCACGCCCGTGAAGTTGATCGGCTGCAGCGTGTAGAGCAGGCCGCGCGTGATGTTGTAGTTGTAGGGATCCTGCGCGGTCTCGGAGCCGATGTGCTTCTCGAAGCGGCCCGCGGTGACCTTGATGCCCGCATCCGTGAACGGGGCGAGGTAGGAGACGTTCGCGTTGTAGAGGTAGTCGAAGATCGAGTTCCCCTCGAGCCCGATCGCGAGCTGGTCGGCCGCCTCGCCATAGAGGATGTCGATCGCGAAGCCCGCGCGGCTCTCGGGCGTGGCCTCGTTGGCCATCGAGAACCACACCTGGTCCACCTGGAAGCTGTTGTGATTCTGGTGGTAGGGGTTCGCGCCGATCGTGCCCGCGTTCGCGCCGATGTTCCGGCCGTTGTCCGGGTTGTTGGTGTTGTAGAAGTAGCTGGCCGACACCCAGCCGGCGAAGGTCGTCTCGGTCAGGAAGTTCGACAGCGCGAGCATCGCACCCGACTGGTTGCTCGGCTCGAGCTTGCTGAGCGTCTCCTGCTGCTTCTCGACCTTCGCGTTCGACGCGGCGAGCGCGTCGTTGGTCGCCTTCAGCTGCTGCTCCAGCTCGGACATGCGAGAAAGGACTTCCTGAAGCTCGTCCTCGCTCTTCGCGTCGTCCGCACTCGCGAACGACGGTGCGACCAGAAATGCGGCCGCAACGGCGATGAATCTTTTCAGGCTGGATCGCATTGCGATTCCCCTCCTACCTAGTTGTGATTGTCCAGACCACGTTCAGGCGCCCCCACCGACGCTAGCTGACCCGCTGTCTGGGAGTCGAGCGCGGAATTCCGCTCCTACACACTTGCGAATACCATTGAGGGGGAATACCCACGAAGAGATTTGGTGCGTTCCACCATTCGCTGCATCTCCCCACCATCCACGATTCCACGACACGATTCCACGAAAGCACCATTCCAACTGTTCAACTCTTCAACTGTTCAGCCGATCATTCAGATTCTTTGCATCTTTTCGATCGCACAGCAATCGACAGGCATCGACGCCCATCAATTCAAAATTCGCCGACGCCGTTCAAGACCGTTCCATCGATTCGAGAATTCGCAATCCAACGCCTCGATCGATTCGACAGTCAATAATCTGACAGTTCCTCTATCCATTCATCCATTCATCCTTCGAAGTGTCCCATCCTGGGTCATCGATTCGATGATCGATGATCTGCGTGCACCTTGCGCCGCGCGCGAGCTCGACTTCCTGCACCGCGGGCGAAAGCGCCCAGCGCCAATGCCGGACCCGATTCGGGCCGCGCCGGCCGCGACTTTAACTCTTTGTGTGCAGCTCGCTGCTGCGATCTACCTCAAAAAACAGCGGTTTGCAAACCCTACTTTCACTTTTTTCGGCCTGCAAGGCCGCAGCTTGGAGGCGTCCGCATGGCTTCGCAAGCGCGATGCCGCTGCTCGCGTGCCCCGATTTTCAGGGCCACAGCTGCTGCGCGTCCAGGAACGACAGCGTCCTCGGACACAGATTCGTGACGGATGCACCGCGCGGCCCGCTGCGCTCGCGCGCGAGCCGGCCGAGATCGCTCGCGGTGTCGAGATCGAACGAGGCGCGCTGCAGCTGCGCGCGCAGACCGCGCGCGGAGGCGTTCGCGAGCGTGTCGCTGAGCACGGTGCGCGTGCTCATCGCGTGATCGAACAGCCCGGGCGTTGGCTTCCGCACACCGATCAGGTTGTAGCCGCTGCCGAGATCGGGGCTGATCGCGAGATCGAACTCGTCGAGCGCATCCAGCGCGGCCTCGATCTGCTCCCGATCGAGAATTGGACTGTCACTGCCGCGCAGCAGGATCCGCTCCGCGCCGCCCGCGGCAGCCTCGCGGATCGCCCACTCCATCCGCTCGGCGAGATTCGCTCCGCGCTGCGGAACGACGCGAAACTCGGGCGGCGCGCTGCGCGCGAGCGCGCACGTCGCAGCCGGAGGATCCACGGCGAGGATCGGCTCGAGCCGTGTCTCGCGCGCGAAGCGCTGCGAGGCCGCGAGCACGTCGCGCAACATCTCGGCGTAGAGATCGCACGCCTGCTGCGGGGAGAGCGGCGGCACCATGCGCGTCTTGACCCGCCCGGGCGCGGGCTGCTTGGCGAAGATCCACAGCACGCCGCGCGCGCGCGGCATCACGCCGCGGGCGCTCGCGGAGCGACGAAAGGCAGCGCGGCGACGCGCGCGGGCACGCCCGCTACGCGCAGCTCGGCACCGGGCTCCGCGTGTGCGCTGCGCACGAAGCCGAGCGCGATCGAGCCCGCGAGCGCCGAACGGCAGCTGCTCGTCACCTCTCCAACGCGGCCTTCGGCGGCGCTGATCGCGCTTCCCGGCTCCGCGGGCTGCGCAGCGCCGAGCGCGAGGCCGACCAGCCGGTGGCTCACACGGCGCGCCGCCTCCATCCGCGCGACGACCTCCTGCCCCACGTAGCAGCCCTTCGACCGCGCCACCGCGCGCTCGAGCCGCGCCTCGGCGGGCAGCACGCTCTCGTCGATCTCGGCGCCGAAGCGCGGCGTTCCGGCCTCGATCCTCAGGATCTCGAGGGCATCTTCCGCCGCGAGCACCGGCTCGCAGTCGACCGCGGCGGCGAGCAGCTCCTGGATCAGGAGATCCGCGGCGCCCGCGCGCACGAACAGCGCGAACGCATCTTCGCCCGACCAGCCGTAGCGCGCGACGACCCCCTCGCCCGCGCCCGCGCGCAGCTCCGCGCAGCAGTCGGCCGCGAGCTCGGCTGCGCCCGGGGCCGCGCGCGCGAGCAGCCTCTGCGCGAGCGGGCCCTCGACGCCGAGGCGATCGGCGCTCGCGCCGATGTCGCGCAGCTCGACGTCGTCCGCGATCAGGTGGCGCCCGAAGTGCTCGAGCAGCCGCGGCACCGCGGCGCGCGCGGTCTCGAGCCAGAACGCGCTGTCGCGCAGCAGCACGTGGACGTCCGCCACGATGCGCCCCTTCGCGTTGAGCGCGAGCGCATAGCAGCCGGAGCGGTCGCGGCCCGCCCGCAGGCCCGCGACGTCGTTCGACAGCATGCCGTCGAGCCAGCGCGCGCGATCGCCGCCGCGAACCTCGATCAGGCCGCGATCGGCGAGCCGGAACACGCCGACGCCCGCGCGCACGGCCACGGCCTGCTCGCTCGCGCTCCGCGCAGCGCTCAATGCGCGCGCACCGCAGCGGCTCGCTCGCGCTGATCCGCGCGCCAGCGCTCGAACGCGAGCCTCGCGACGCCGTAGTCGCGCTCGTTGTCGATGTCGACCGCGCAGCCGCCGGCCTCGGTCACGATGAAGCGGAAGCTCGTGTCGAGCAGGCGCCCGCAGTAGACGGCCACGCGATCGAGGTCGAGGTAGCCGCGCAGGCGGTCCGCGAGGCGCCGCCAGCCGTGGCGGTCGAGGAGCCCCGCGAGGTGCATGAGCGCGAAGGACACGACCACCGCGAACCCGCCGCCCTCGCGGAACAGCAGCCTCCAGGCCATGCGCAGAATGG
>DASPGF010000422.1:0-5183 GCA_035620755.1 Myxococcota bacterium | reverse complement strand
CGCGGCCCGATGCGCGAGGTTGGTCGCATCCGCGGGCACCGCTTCGCATGCGCCCGTGAGCTCGAGCGCGACCTCGAGCTCGCCCGAATCGCAGATCGAGACCTCGACGTCATCCCCGAAGTCGAGCGGTGCGAACAGGCTCGAGAGCTCGTGGTAGCCGTCGGCGCGGCGGCCCACGACGCGCAGCCCGAGGTTGACCTTGCCGGGCGCGAGGCAGCGCACGCTGCGGCTCGCGCGCCCGGCGCGCGGCTTCACTTGCTCGCCTCGACGTACTTGAGGTGCAGCTCGTAGACGATGCTCTCGAGCAGCTTGCTCTCGTCATCGCTCAGGTTGCCGCGCGTCTTCTCGACGAGCATCTCGAGCGTGTCGATGGTCTGGCGCGCGATCGGCAGGTTCGGCTCGACGCGGCCCGCGCCGCCCTCGCCTTCTCCGATCAGCCCGAGCTGGTAGAGGGCGGTCGTTCCGAGCGAGAGCACGAAGGTCGAGAAGTCGATCGGCGGTGCAATGCCGCGCTGCGCGCGCTCGTCCGAGCCGCTCATCGTGAAGCCGGCGCCGGTCTTCGCATCCTGGTCGGACATCAGGTCTCCGCTCCCATTGCGCGCTGCTGCCGGCCGCGCTCCTCGGCGTCGAGCCGCTCCATCTCACGGTAGGCGCGCGCGAAGCGCTGCGCGAGCGTCAGGCTGCTGCCGATCGCGAGGATCCACAGCGCGAGCACCGTGAAGCCGAGGATCGCGCCTGCGGCGAGCAGCCCCACGCGCTCGCCGCGCTCGAAGAAGCCGACGTTGATGCCCGCGGGCACGCTGAGTTTCGCGCGAGCGGCCGCGTAGGAGACGAGCACGCTCGCGGTGAGCGCGAAGCCCGCGAGCAGCACGAAGCCGGGCTCCCCGCTGCGTGCGAAGTGCACCGAGAGCCCCACGAGCACCGCGATGTCCGCGAAGCGGTCGAGCGTCGAGTCGAGGAATGCGCCGAAGCGCGTCTCCATGCCGCGGTGCCGCGCGACGACGCCATCGACGAGGTCGAAGAAGCCGCTCGCGAGCATCAGCACGCCGCCGATCTTGATGTGGCCGCACGCGAACGCGGCCGCGGCCGCGAGCGAGCCGAGCGCGCCGGTGACCGTCAGCAGGTTGGGGTCGAGCGGGCGCGAGAACAGGAACGGGAAGGCGGTGTGGATCCACGCGTCGAGCCGATCGCCCAGCCGCTGCTTGATCACGCGCGCACCGGCTTCGTCAGGCCCTGCCGCTCGCGCTGCGCGTGCTCGGGCCCGCGGCGCGCGCGCCGTCCGTGTCTTCGCGCGCGTCGGCGCTCTCCTCCTGCGGCGCGATCTTGTCGCTCGCGTCGGGGAGCTTCTGCGCTTCGCGCTCCAGATCCTGCGGCTGCAGCCAGCCCTTGCGTCCAGTGAGCCGCCGGTCCGTGCGCAGCCTCTCGAGTGATCGCCTGTCCATCGATGCTTTCCTCACGCGGGTATAATGGGCCCATTACGCTAGCAGATTGGATGGGGATGGGATCCGAGACGAAGCGATGTGTTGCCCGGCGCCTGCGCCGCCGAAGCCCGAGCCTCATGGCCGGGCTCATCGCGGCACGGATTGCGCCGCCCGTGACCGAATCCGAGACCCCGAGGCCGGTTGCGCGCTCGAGCCGGATCGCGCTCGCGGCGCTCGCGCTCGCGCTCGCGGCGGGCGCGGGCTGCTCGTCCGCGCCGCCCGCGTTCCAGGCCGTGCCGCCCGCGGAGGAGCTCTACGCGGACGCGCTCGAGATCCTCGAGGGCCAGAGCTGGCTCGTCTTCCGCACCGTCGACTACACGCGCGCGATCGAGAAGCTGCAGGCGATCATCGACAACTATCCGTACAGCGACGTCGCCGTGCTCGCCGAGCTCAAGATCGCCGATGCCTACTTCGACGACCGCCGCTACGACGAGGCGCTCTCCTACTACCGCGATTTCGCCGATCTCCACCCTCAGCACGAGAAGGTGCCCTACACGATCCTGCAAGCGGCGCGCTGTCGCGAGCGGCAGATGCGCTCCGCGAACCGCGACCAGACCGCGACGCGCGACGCGCTGCAGCACCTCGACCGCCTGCTCGCGCAGTACCCGCACTCGCCCGAGGCGAGCGAAGGCGAGGTGCTCTGGCGCGAGCTGCGCACGCTGCTCGCGAACAACGTCACGCAGATCGCCGAGTACTACATGGAGCAGCAGGAGTACGAGAGCGCCGCCGAGCGCTTCCGCTCGCTGCTCAACGAGTACCCCGGGCTCGGGCTCGACGACAAGGCGCTCTACAATCTCGGAGTCTGCTACCGGGAGATGCGCCGCGACGACGAGGCCGAGCGCATCTTCCAGTCGATCGTCCAGAACTACCGCGACAGCGACTACGCGGCGGCGGCCGCGGATCGCATCGCCGAAGGGCCGAAGCGAAACTAGGGGGTGTCGGATGGGCCAATCGGCGCAGCTCACGCCCGACGAGCGCCGCGATTACGAGCTCGGCAAGCGCTACTTCGAGCGCGGCGACGCGGAGACCTCGCTGCCGCACCTCACGCGACTGATCCAGACGCGCAACTTCGCGGACGTCCACTACATGATCGGCGTGCTGTACCACCGCAAGGGCGATCTCGGCGCGGCGGGCCACTCGCTGCGCGAGGCGCTGCGCATCAACCCGGGCTACTCCGAGGCGCTGCTCGCACTCGCGAACGTCTACGAGAACCAGGGCGACTTCGACCGCTCGCGCGAGATCGCCGAGCGCGCGGGCCGGCTCGCGCGCAGCGCCGACGGCGCGCTCGACGCGACCACGCGCGGCAAGCTCGCGAACCTGCAGGCCGCGGTCGGGGACGCCTACCGCGAGGTGGGCGAGCTGCGCGACGCGATCGAGGCCTACCGCAAGGCGCTCGACCGCTGCCCGAACTTCCCCGACATCCGCAACCGCCTCGGCATCGCGCTGCGCGACGCGGGCCTGCCGGACCGCGCGATCGCGGAGTTCCGCCGCATCCTGCGCGTGCACCCGCAGTTCGTGGATGCGGCCGTGCAGCTCGGCCTGACGCTCTATTCGATCGGCCGCGCCGAGGAGGCCGCGCAAGAGTGGGAGGCCGTGCTCGCCGAGCACCCCGACTGCGACGAGGCGCGGATGTACCTGCGGATGATCGGGCGGTATTAGCCCGCGCAGATCCGCATTCGTCGGAGAGGTCCACCACTGTCGGGGGCCCAGTTGGCCGGGTCACACCGCATTGCATCGCTTTCGATTGCCGAGGCCCTGCGAGGCCGGGGCCCAGTTGGCGGGGTCAGCTAACATCGGGTCCCCGTGGCGGAATTCGAATCGCTCGACATCATCGTGGGCACGATCATCGGGATCGCGTGCCTGCGCGGCTTCTTCCTCGGACTGATCCGCGAGGCGTTCTCGCTCGCATCGCTCGGTGTCGCCTACATCGCGGTGCGCGCCTTCGTGCGGCCGGTCGCCGACTGGGTGCGCGAGCTCGCTGACGGGCGCGTGAGCGACGCGCTCGCGCCCTGGCTCGCGGGCGCGCTGATCGTGCTCGTCGCGATCGGCGTGGTGACGACCATCGGGCGCATCGTGCGCCGCGGCGCGCGCGCGGTCGGCCTGGGCTTCGTCGACCGCCTCGGCGGCGCGCTGCTCGGCTCGACGGAAGGCGTGCTCGTCGTCGCGCTGCTCGCGATGCTGGTCGGCGGCTGGATCGGCCGCGATCACCCCGCGATCGCGAACACGCGCACGCTCGCGGCGATCGAGTACATGGAGGGCCTCGCGCGCGAGGCGCCGCCAGCCGAGGTCGACGTCGCGAGCCCGCCGAAGTCGCGCTGAGTCCGCCCGAATCGAAGCGACGCTGGCGCGCGAGGGCCGGTGCCGCTCGAGTCGCGCGCGCAAGCGCCGCGATCGCGCGTGAGCCTTCGCGCGCGCTCGTTCAGGCGGGGTCGACCCAGCGGCCGCGCTCGCGGATCAGCTCGACGAGACGATCGTCGGCGGTCGTATCGGGCACGTTGCGCACCACGAGCTCCTTGCCGACGTAGAGGTTCACGCGCCCGGGCCCCGAGCCCACGTAGCCGAAGTCCGCATCCGCCATCTCGCCCGGGCCGTTCACGATGCAGCCCATGATCGCGATCTTCACGCCCGCGAGGTGGCTGGTGCGCGCCTTGATGCGCTCGGTGGTCTCGACGAGGTCGAACAGCGTGCGGCCGCACGAGGGGCACGAGATGTACTCGGTGCGCGAGGTGCGCCGGCGCGCGCCCTGCAGGATGCGGTAGGCGAGGTCGAGCGCGCGCGCGGGCTCGCCGAAGCCCTCGAGCGCGACGGCGTCGCCGATGCCGTCGCAGAGCGGCGCGCCGAGCGAGCACGCCGCGCGGAGAAGCGCGGTGTCGTCCGGCTCGCCCTCGCGGCGGCGGTGGCGCAGCGCGATCGGCACGTCCGCGGCGCCGCGCGCGGCGAGCCGCGCCGCGGCGATGCGCGCGGCGTGAATGGGCAGGTTGCTCTCGATCGACACGATGAAGTGTTCTAGCGCGGCGTGCGCGCTCGCGTCGAGTGCGCGATCGACGAGCGCACAGATCTCGGCGCTGTCGCCGACGAGGTGCCACTCGAGCAGCATTCCAGCGCGCGCGCAGCGCTGCGCCATTTCCTCGAGCCGAGCGGGCTCGCTCGCGGCCTGCGCGCTCGCGACCACGCGCGAGATGCCCGCGGGCCAGGGCGCGCTCGCGCCGAGCTCGACGCGCAGCGCGAGCGGCAGCGGCATGCCTGCATCCGCGAGCGCGTCGGCGAACGTCCGCAGATCTCCCGCGGCGTGCGCGTCCGAGGCGCGCAAGGCGAGGCCTTCGCACGCGAGATCGGGATGGCGGCGCAGGCTCCGCACGAGCGATTCCGCGCTGCGCTTCGGGTCGGCGGGCGCAGCGCCGAGGTCGATCTCGACGCGCACCGGATGATCGCCGCCGATCGCGGTCGCCTCGGGCCCCATGCTGCGCGTCGCGCGCCGCGAATGCGCGTAGGGGTCGTCGCTGAACGGCGCGCCCGGGTCGAGCGCACTCGGCGCCGCGCGCCAGGCCTCGGCGCCGAGCGCAGCGATCGCGCGCGCGACCGGCACCTCCTGCTCGGGCGGCTCGGTGAGCGAGACGCGGACCGTGTCGCCGATGCCGTCGACGAGCAGTGCGCCGATCCCGATCGCGCTCTTGATCCGTCCGTCTTCGCCGTCGCCGGCCT
>DASPGF010000421.1:0-2699 GCA_035620755.1 Myxococcota bacterium | reverse complement strand
CGGATCGCGCTGCATGGTTTCGGGTGAACCGCGCAGGTGGCCGACGATCAGCGCCGCGCGCGCAGCCGCGACCACGCGCGCGAGCTCCGCGTCGAAGCGCAGGCCCGACACGTCGTTGACGATGCGCGCGCCCGCCGCGAGCGCGGCCTCGGCCACCGCGGCCTTGCGCGTGTCGATCGAGAGCGCGACCGCGAAGCGCTTCGCGAGCGCCTCGATCACGGGCGCCGTGCGCTCGATCTCGAGGCCAGCCGGCGTCTCGCGCGCGCCCGGCCGCGTCGACTCGCCGCCGACGTCGATCGCGTGCGCGCCTGCCTCGACCAGCCGCGCGGCGGCGTCCACCGCGGCGTCCACATCGACGATGCCCCGCTCGCCGATCAGCCGCCCTCCGTCGGAGAACGAATCCGGCGTCGCGTTCAGGACACCGACGACCGTCACGCGCTCGCGCGGAAAGATCGCCGACGCAATCAAGGGGCTCTCCTATCCCGGTACGGGCTCGGGGTCCGGGATCGCATCGCCCGCGAACCCCGCGGGCTTCGAGGAGCCTCCGGGCTCGACCGGCGGCGTCTCGCCGATCGCGAGCGGCAGCGGCGGCAGCGGCTTGCCCGCGACCAGCAGCTCGAGCTCGGCGGTATCGAGCGTCTCGCGCTCGAGAAGCGCCTCAGCGACCCGATCGAGCGTCGCGCGATTGTCGCTCAGCAGCTTGTAGGCCTCGTCGTAGAGGCTCGAGAGCATGCCCGTCACCTCCTCGTCGATCAGCCGCGCGGTGTGGCCGCTGTAGTTGCTGCGCTGCATGAAATCGCGGCCGAGGAACACGTCGTGGTCGTTGTCGCCGAACGAGACCGGGCCGATGCGGTCGTTCATTCCGTACAGGCACACCATGTTGCGCGCCATCTCGGTGGCCTGCTTGAGGTCGTTCGCGGCACCCGTCGAGAAGTAGTCGAGCACGAGCTTCTCCGCAGCGCGCCCGCCCATCGCATGCTTGATCTGCGCGATCATCTGCTCCTTGGTGAGGTTGAAGCGGTCCTCCTCGGGCATCGTCATCGTCACGCCGAGCGCCATGCCGCGCGGAATGATCGTGACCTTGTGCACGGGGTCGGCGGCAGGCGTGAGCAGCGCGACGACCGCGTGGCCCGCCTCATGGTACGCAGTCGCGCGCTTGTCCTCGTCGGTCATGATCAGGCTCTTGCGCTGGCTGCCCATCAGGACCTTGTCCTTGGCCTCCTCGAAATCGCGGTTGTGGACGAACTGCGCGTCTCGCCGCGCGGCGAGCAGCGCGGCCTCGTTGACGAGGTTCTGCAGATCCGCGCCCACGAAGCCCGGCGTGCCGCGCGCGATCGCGCGCAGGTCGACCGATTCGTCGAGCGGCACGCGTCGCGTGTGGATCTTCAGGATCGCGAGCCGGCCGCGCAGATCGGGGCGCGGCACCACCACGCGCCGGTCGAAGCGCCCCGGCCGCAGCAGCGCCGGGTCGAGCACGTCGGGGCGGTTGGTCGCCGCGATCATGATCACGCCCTCGTTGCTCTCGAAGCCGTCCATCTCGACGA
The DNA here is from genome assembly GCA_035620755.1 of Myxococcota bacterium. GTDB lineage: Bacteria > Myxococcota_A > UBA9160 > UBA9160 > SMWR01 > JACZVU01. The sequence continues at coordinate 1,155 of DASPGF010000421.1, read as the reverse complement.
GCAGCTGGTTGAGGGTCTGCTCGCGCTCGTCGTGGCCGCCGCCGAGACCCGCGCCGCGATGCCGGCCGACGGCGTCGATCTCGTCGATGAAGATGATGCACGGCGCGTTCTTCTTGCCCTGGCCGAACAGATCGCGCACGCGCGACGCGCCGACGCCGACGAACATCTCGACGAAATCCGAGCCCGAGATCGAGAAGAACGGCACGCCCGCCTCGCCCGCGACCGCGCGCGCGAGCAGCGTCTTGCCCGTGCCGGGCGGCCCGACGAGCAGCACGCCCTTCGGGATGCGGCCGCCGAGCCGCGTGAACTTCTTCGGCTCCTTGAGGAAATTGATGATCTCCTCGAGCTCGGCCTTCGATTCCTCGATGCCCGCGACGTCCTGGAACGTCACGCGATTCTGGTTCTCGGTGAGCAGCCGCGCCTTCGATTTGCCGAAGCTCATCGCCTTGCCGCCGCCGGCCTGCATCTGGCGGATGAAGAACAGCCACAGCCCGATGAACAGCACCAGCGGGAACCACATGATGAGGATCTGGCGCCAGAAGCCGCCCTCTTCCTTCGGCCGCGCCTGGATGCGCACGTTCTGGTCGTAGAGGCGGTGGAGCAGCTCGTCGGTGACCACCGGCGCGAACGTCGTGAACGTGCCGCCGTTGGTGAGCTGGCCGCGGATGTTGCCCTCTTCGATCTCGACCGATTCGATCTCGCCGGTCTCGATCTTGGCGAGGAACTCGCTGTAGGGGAGCGGCGGGTTCTCGCCCTGGGTCTGCCGCAGCATCTGGACGAGCAGGAAGATCATCATCGCGATGACGATCCAGAGCGCCACGTTGCGGTAGATCTGTTGATTCACCCGGTTATCCTCGGCTCCCCAGCTCCGGCTCCCCAGCTCCGGCTCTCCAGCTCCCGGCTCGCGAGCCCCTGTGCTCGAGCCCCTGTGCGGTCCGTACCCTCGTGCTCGAAGGGTCTCGCGGGGCTGCGTGAAGCCACGCAACTCCGCGTCGCGCAAAGACTAGCACGCGCTATCGACACCCACCGCGGGCGCCTGGTTCGAGCACCGCGCACGGCGCGAATTACCCAAGCGGCGCGACCGACGCGAACGACGCGAGCGGCCCGATGCGAAAGCCGCGCGCGTCGCGCTCGAGCCGCACGCCGCCGGGCAGC
>DASPGF010000420.1:0-3407 GCA_035620755.1 Myxococcota bacterium | reverse complement strand
CGCCCGGTACGAGCTGCACGATCAGGAAGTTCACGAGCATGATCGCGAACAGCGTCGGAACGATCAGCAGCAGCCGCCGGACGATGTAGGCGCCCACGCTAGCGCGCCCGGTCTGCGGCGCTTCGCGGCGGCGCGATCAATCGCCTCCCCCGCGCGCGCGCTCGAGGCGCGCGGCCTTCTGCGCGTCGTACCACCAGGTGTCGAGCACGGGGCCGTCGCTCGGCACGACCTCGGGCATGCCGAAGCGGTCCCAGTAGAGCAGCCGATCGGCCGCGATGTAGAAATGCGGAACCAGGTAGATGCCCCACTGCAGCACGCGGTCGAGCGCGCGCACGCGTGCGACCAGATCCTCGCGGGTCGTGGCCGCGATCACGAGCTCGATCAGCTCGTCGATCGCGGGGCTTGCGATTCCGGCGAGGTTGCGTCCGCCCTCGTGCTGCGCGGATGCGCTCGACCAGAAATCGCGCTGCTCGTTGCCGGGCGAGTTGGACTGCCCGAGCCGCAGCGTGGTCATGTCGAAATCATAGGTGTCCAGGCGGCGCCGATACTGGGCGACGTCCACCGTCCGCACGTCGACGCCGATGCCGAGCCGCTCGAGGTTCTTCTTGAATGGCAGCGCGACGCGCTCCAGCGACGGATCGACGAGCAGGATCTCGAACTGCATGCTCTCGCCGCTCGCGGCGTTCGCGAGCTTGCCGTCGCGAATCGACCAGCCCGCCTGCGCGAACAGCTCGGTCGCGCGGCGAAGATTCTCCCGAACGCGACCCGAGCCGTCGGTGGTGGGCGGCTGGTAGGCGCTCGCGAAGACCTCTTCGGGAATCCGGCCGCGCAGCGGCTCGAGGATCTCGAGCTCGACGGGGCTCGGCGCGCCGCGCGCTGCGAGCTCGGAGTTCTCGAAGTAGCTGCGCACGCGCTCATACTGGCCATAGAACAGATTGCGGTTCATCCACTCGAAGTCGAACGCGTAGCTGATCGCCTCGCGAACGCGCCGCTCCTTGAATTTCTCGCGGCGCAGGTTGAACACAAAGCCCTGGACCCCCTGATTTCGGCTGTTCGGAATCAGCTCCTTGCGCAGCCTCCCCTCGCGCACGTCCCGGGTGTCGTAGGCGGTCGCCCACTTGGTCGCGCTGTTCTCGTTGCGCACGTCGTAGGCATCGGCCTTGAGCGCCTCGACGGCGACGTCCATGTCGCGGTAGTAGTCGAAGCGCATCACGTCGAAGTTGTGGTGGCCGCGGCTCACGGGCAGGTCGGCACCCCAGTAGTCGGCGCGGCGCCGATAGCTCACGAAGCGGCCCGGCTCGAACTCGGCGAGCTCGTAGGGGCCGCTGCCGAGCGGCGGCTCGAGGCTCGTCTCGTCGAAGCTTCGCGTTTCCCAGAAGTGCTTCGGGAAGATCGGGAGCTGGCCGAGAATCAGCGGCAGCTCGCGGTTCTCGCCCGGCTTGAAGCGGAACGCCACGCTCCGCACGCCGGTCTTCTCCACCTTCTCTACGCCCGCGTAGTAGAAGCGGAACAGCGGCGCACCCTTCTCGACGAGGGTCTGGAACGACCAGATCACGTCGTCGACGCTGATCGGCCGGCCGTCGTGCCAGCGCGCGCCCTCGCGCAGCGTGAACGCGACCCACGAGCGATCGCTCGGCAGCTCGACGCTCTCCGCGAGCAGGCCGTACATGCTGAACGGCTCATCGTGCGATTGCACCATCAACGAGTCGTAGATCGAGCCGACGCCCGCGGCGGGGTTTCCCTTGATGATGAAAGGGTTGAAGCTGTCGAATGTGCCGATCGCGTACTGCCGCAGCACGCCGCCCTTCGGCGCGCTCGGGTTCGCGTAGTCGAAGTGCGCAAAGTCCGCGGGATACTTGAGGTCGCCGTGCATCGCGATGCCGTGCGCGCGCGCGACCTCGCCCGCGCGCGCCGACTCCGCGACCAGCGAGGCGCAGAGCGCGAGCGCAGCGAGCGCCCAGTCCCACCTGGAGCGCAAGCTAGGCCTTCGAACCCAGGCGCAGGATCAGCGTCGAGCCGACCGTCGTGGCCTCGAGGTTCGACCACTCGGCGAGCAAACGGCAGCGCGTGACCTGCGCGCTGCCAGGCGAGCCCATCCGGATGCGGAGCTCGCGCTTCGGGCTGTGGTTGAGGCGCTCGATGATCGACGGCCACTGCCGCGAAGGCCTTGAGCGCGCGCTGGTGCGCACGCGCGCGCCAGCCCGCCCTCCGCGGCGCTTCGCCCTGCGCTTGCTCGTTCGTGCCACGCCCGCTCCCATCATCCGCTGGTTTCGCGAGAGCCGGAAACCTAGCACGGCCGTCGCGCGCGCTTCAATGCGCAGATTGCAACGGCGCGACGAGGCGCGGCAGGATCTCGCTGATCGAGCCGCGGATCACCGCGTCGGCGAGCGAATCCATCTCGGTCGGCTGCGCGTTGAGAATCGCGACGCGCGCGCCCGCGCTCCTGGCGATGGGAACGACGTTCGCGATCGGAAACACCGAGAGCGTCGAGCCCACCGCGAGCAGCAGATCGCAGCCGCGCGCCGCGCGCTCGGAACGCTCGAGATCCGCGGCGACGAGACCCTGACCGAACGAGATCGTCGCGGCCTTGAGCATGCCGCCGCAGCGCAGGCAGCGCGGATCGTCTTCGCCCGAGCGGATCCGCTCGAGCGCGTCCGCCATCGGGCTGCGCTCGTCGCAGGCGAGACACACCACCGAACGGAACGCGCCGTGGATCTCGACGACTCGCTCGGGAGTCGAGCCCGCATCGAGGTGCAGTCCATCGATGTTCTGCGTGATCAGCAGCCGCAGCTTGCCGCGCCGCTCGAGCTCGACGAGCGCGCGGTGCCCCGCGTTCGGCTTGCCGAGCCGGCTCGCGAACTCGAGCCGGCCGCGCCACGAGCGCCTGCGCACCTCGGGGTCGCTCACGTAATGCTCGAACGTCGAGAGCTTCTCGGCTTCGGGGTCGCGCGTCCACACACCGCTCGGCCCGCGGAAATCGGGGATTCCGGAATCCGTCGAGATGCCCGCGCCCGTGAGCACCACCACGCGCTCGCTCGCGTCGATCCAGCCGCGCACGAGCGAGATCAGCGGTTCGTCACGGCAATCCCAGTCCATCGCTCCCGCTCCCAGCCCGCAGCTCGGACTGTGCAGCTCGCGGCTTCCAGCTCGCAGTCCAATACAACACGCCCCCCGCGAGCGCGACCGTCAAAGCTCCGCGCACAGCGCCGCGGCGAGCTTCTCGTAATCCGCGCGGCGGTTGTAGAGCTGCGCGGAGATGCGAACCAGCCGCGTCTTGCGCGCGGGGTCGAGCAGCACCGGGACCTCGATGCGATGCGCGTCGAGCAGCCGGTCGTGAAGCGGGTCGCGGCCGAGAACGGGGCCGCGCGAAGCGTGCGCGGCGATCGGAAAGCGGCGCGACGCGGGCA
>DASPGF010000419.1:0-2239 GCA_035620755.1 Myxococcota bacterium | reverse complement strand
CTGATCCGCGCGCCAGAAGCGACCGTTGAAGCACGCGAGGAAGATCCAGCAGGCAGCGGATCCCGCGGCGATCCAGATCAGGACGGAGTCGAACCCCAAGTCGCAGATTTCCCGCAGCGTGCGGAGGGTGAGCGGCGCGCTCGGCGGCGCTACTTCCGCTTCAGCTCGCCCGAGTTCCGAGCGACGAAGTCGCGAATCTCGTCCGCCATGCCGAGGATCGTCTCCCACTCGTCGGCGTAGAACGTGATCGGAAAGCGCCGCACGCCATAGAGCGAGACGCCTCCCTTCTGACTCACCTGCAGCCGCCGCTCGCGTCCACGCTTGGCCTTGAGGCTCTCGTTCTCGGCGCGCAGCCGCTCGAGCTCCGCTCTCATCTGCTCATCTGCCATGGCCATCTCGGTCTCCTCGCCATCTCCGCGGCGAATGCTCGTCGATCTCGGAGCGCGCGTCGAGGTCCAGCGCGCGAATCGCGCGGCGGGCTTCCCGCGGCCGCCGCGAGCGACTACGCTCGCGCTCCGCTCGGCGCCGCGCGGTGCGCGGGCGGCGGCGGCAGCGCGAGGAGGGAGACGGTGGGCGATCTCGGGATCATGCGCTTCGAGCCCAGCGGGCCGAGCGCGACGGGGCTGTCGAGCTGGGATCCGATCGACCCCGCGCGCCTCGTCGCGGGCTCGCCCGAGCGGCGCGGCCACGTCTACCACGATCGGCCGGATCTCGGCTATCGCGCTGGGGTGTGGAGCTGCGGCGCGATGACCTCGCGCGTCGAGCCGCAGCCCGGAAACGAGTTCGTGTTCGTGCTCGAAGGCTCGCTCGCGATCGCGCAGCCGGGCCGCGACGACGTCGCGGTTCGCGCGGGGGAGGGGCTCGTCGTGCCGCAGGGGTTGCGCTGTAGCTGGAAGCTTCCGGGCAGGGTTCGCGCGTGCTTCGCGCGCTTCGAGGATCGCTCGGGGCGCGCGGGCAAGGACCCCGCCGCGCTCGGCGCGATCCGGCTCGAGCCGGCTGGGCCCGCTGCGGGATTGAGCCCGGTCGCGATCGCGAATCCCGAGATCTATATCGGCGGCGTGCCGCGCCAGCGCGACCACGGCTACTTCGAGGATGCGACGCACCAGATGTTCGCAGGCCTCTGGGAGAGCACGGCGTTCGAGCGTGCGCCCGCGCCGTTTCCGCGCAACGAGATCATGTGCATCCTCGAGGGCTCGGTGACGCTCACGGGTGCGGACGGCGTCGGCGAGCGCTTCGCGGCGGGTGACGTCGCCTACGTGCCGATGGGCGCGCGTTGCGCGTGGAAGAGCAGCGAGACCGTGAGGAAGTTCTACGCGATCTTCCAGCCGGTCGGCTGAACCGAGTGCGAAGCAATTTCCGAGCCGGCCGGCTGAATCGCTGATGCGGCGCGCGCACGCGCGACCGCGTGCGCGTTCGCGATGTTCAGCGTCCGCCGAGCCGCTTGAAGACGTCGTCGGGCGAGTCCGTCGTCTCGACGGCGACCGCGCGAGCCGTTTCCGCGATCTCGTCCATCACGCGCTGGCAGGTCGCAGCCGCGTCGCCCACGCCGCGCGCCTCGAGCTCGCGCGGCATCAGCTTTTCGAACACCGCGCGCAGCTGTGCGACCGTGACGCCGCGCGCGTCCAGGCCCGCCTCCTTGAGCGCGAGGCGCAGCGTGCCGCGCGCCGCGAGGCGATCCATTTCGGTGTTTTCCTCGAGCCGTTCGGAAGCGATGTCGAAGAGATCCGCTGCCATCGCGTTAGCCACCAACCGGTGTCGAGTGAGGCGCCGCGTTACGCTCGATCCAGCTGCTGTAGAACACCGGCGGGAAGAAGGCGAGCCACAGCACCGCAACGGATGCGATTTCAGTACCGCCGACCAGCATGTCCGTCAGCATCGAGACCGCCTGCATCGAGCTGTTGTCGTAAGCCCATGACAGATCGGCAAAACACGCCAGCACTTGAAACGAGCCGAACGCGGCGAGCAGCAGGTAGCGGTTGGCGACGATCGGTGGGCAGAGCCCGAGGCGCGCGCGCTTGACGGCGCCGCGCCGGCACCGGGTCGCCTCCAAGACGATCCAGACGGCGGGGGCCGTGTAGCTGGCCCACGATACGTAGAACCAGGGGTCGTCGAGGGTGAATTCCACCCACCCGGGACGCAAAGTGCTCATCGCGGTGCCCGCGAGGATCGCGCTCGAGCACACAGCGACCACGCCGCCTGCCCACGCCTGCCGCGGGCGAAACGCGCTGCGTATGAACAG
>DASPGF010000418.1:0-4557 GCA_035620755.1 Myxococcota bacterium | reverse complement strand
TCCTCGCGCCGGTCGAGCGCTGCGGCGACGTCGCGGAGGCCGCACAGCCCCATCAGCACTTCGTACTCGGCCTCGCGCTCGGTGAAGTTGAAGTCGCCGACGACGAGCGCGGGAATCTCGATGCGCGCGAGCGCGTGCGCGAGCTCGACCACCTCGGCGATCCGATGTCCCATGTAGGCGTCGTCCGGCCCATAGTCGCCGTAGTGGGGAATCAGGTGCGTCGCGAGCAGCGCGACTGCACCCGACGGTGTTGCGAGCTCGAGGCTCGCAATGCCCTTGCCGCCGTAGTAGTCGCCGCGCGTGACGTGCTGCGGCAGGCCGCAGAGCGCGAAGCGGAGGAAGCGCGCGGAGCGGATCGGCACGCGCGAGAGCACGAGCATGCCGCTCGAGCCGAGGCCGCCGCGCCGCGACCACACGTTCGTGTAGCCCGCGCGGCGCCCCGCGTCGATCAGCCGCTCGCGCGCAGAGTGCGACCAGACCTCCTGGAATGCCGCGACGTCCGCGTCGAGCGCGGGAAATCGCTCGCCGATCGCCTGCATGCGCCGATCCGGCGCGTGCGACAACGGCCGGGGCAGCGCCCAGGCGTTGAGCGTCAACACGCGAAGCCGCAACGGATCCCCTCCCGAGGCCCGCCCGAGCCGCGCCGCCCGCCGCGGGGCGGGCGAAGAGCGCAACCCGTTTCGTCCAATTCTTATACAGAATCTAGACGTACGATCAAGAAACTTCGGCAGATTCTATTGATAATCGCTGCTTACATGCTTCCCTGGCTGCCTAGAATCGTCCATATCTAGATCGTATATGGACACTCCTCGATCTCGGGGGCGCGCCTCCCGGGGCCCGGAGCTCGGCGCAGCGGTAGGATCGGCGGCTCGAAGGGGCGGCGATGGATCACAGCCGACGGCTCGAGGCTCCATTCGCAGTGGGCGCGGTCTCGCGGCTGACCGGGCTCTCGCCGCACGTGCTGCGCTCCTGGGAGCGCCGCTACCGCGCCGTGCAGCCGCTGCGAACTCCGGGCGGCACGCGGCGCTACACGGAGGCCGACGTGTCGCGGCTGCGGCTGCTGAGCGCGGGGGTCGGCAACGGCCACCCGATCAGCGCGCTCGCACCGCTCTCGGACGCCGCGATCGCCGCGCTGCTCGACACCCACGGCGCCGATGCCGTGAGTCCGCTCGAAGAGCCGCTCGCGGCGATCGCGAGCCTCGACGCGCGCGAGGTGGAGCGGCTGCTGTCGTTCCAGCTGCTCGCGCGCGGGCCGCGCGGCTTTGCGCGCGACTTCGCGCTGCCGCTGTTCACCGAGATCGGCGCGCGCTGGGAGAGCGGGCGGCTCTCGATCGCCGCCGAGCACCTCGCGACCTTCGTCACGGGGAACCTGCTCGCGGGCGCGCTGCGCACCCTGCCGCCTCCGCGCTCGGCGCTCCGGCTGCTCTTTGGAACACCCGCGGGCGAGCGGCACGAGTTCGGCGCGCTCGTCGCCGCGCTGATCGCCGCCGCGGCGGGCGCAGACGCCATCTACCTCGGACCGGATCTGCCCGCCGACGAGTTCGCGCGCGCCGCAGCGCTGCGCGATGCGCGCGCGGTCGCGCTCGGCGTGGTCGCGCTCGACCCCGCCGAAGCCGCGCGCTACCTGCGCGCGCTGCGCAACCACCTCGACCCGCGCACGGCGCTCTGGATCGGTGGCGCCGCGGCGCCGCGCATCGCGCGCCTGCCGGACGGCGTGTCGATCGCCGCGAGCCTCGACGACCTCGAGGCACGCGTGTACGAGCTGCGCGCGCGAGGCGCGTCCGATCCTCCGACGGCCGGCTGACGCGGCGCGATGCATTCGATCTTCCGACGGCTGCTCGGCGCGCGGGCCCGGTCGATCCGCGCGCTCGCGCGCGTCGCCATCGCAGCTGCGCTGCTCGCACCCGCAATCGGCCGCGCAGCGCCCGAGCCGGCTGCGCCACTCGACACCGTCGAGCGTACGCTCGAGGGGCGCGTGGTCGGCGTCCTCGATGGCGACACGCTGACGCTGCTCGTCGATCGCGAGGAGGTCCGCGTGCGGCTCGCGCAGATCGACGCGCCCGAGCGCGATCAGCCCTATGGGCAGAAGGCGAAGGCCGCGCTCGCCGCGCTCGCGTTCGGGAAGCCCGCGCGCGTCGAGGTCGTCGACGTCGACTCGTACGGGCGCAGCGTGGGCGAAGTGTTCGTCGCGGGCGTCGACGTCAACCGCGAGCTGGTGCGCGGCGGGCACGCCTGGGCCTACACCCGATACACCCACAGCACGGCGATCATCGAGCTCGAAGACCAGGCGCGCGCGGCGAAGGCGGGGCTGTGGGCGCTGCCCGAGAGCCAGCGCGAGGCGCCCTGGATCTGGCGCCACGCGCGGCAGCGCGCGCGGGCGCGCGCGGGCCCGCTCGTCTGCGGCACGCGACACCGCTGCAGCGAGCTCGCCGACTGCGCGGAGGCGCGCTTCTACCTCGAGCGCTGCGGCGTGCTCGCGCTCGACGGCGACCGCGACGGCATTCCGTGCGAGTCGCTCTGCGGCCGGGCTCGCGAGTGAGATCGCGCTGCGCGCCGCACGCGACGATTCCGGGCGAGCCGCGCGGCGAAAGGTTCCTCCTCAGCGGCTGCGCTGCGACCCGCTCCGAAATCCGCGCCATGCTAAGATGCCGCGCGTGCTAGGGGAGGCTTCGCATGATGATTCGGGCTGATGGTTCTCGCGGCGGGCTTCGCTCCTCGGGAGCGCTGATCGCCGCACTGCTCGCGCTCGCTGTGCTCGCGACCTCGTGCGAGACGCGCAAGACGCGCATGGACTCCTGGCACGGCCGGCCGATCGAGGAGCTGATCGAGAGCTGGGGCGCGCCGTCCGGGATCGTGTCGCTCAAGGACGGGCGCAAGGTCTACACCTGGATCGCGGTGTACGGGTCGGGCCGTACCTACCGGTCGACGTTCACCACCTCGAAGGACGGCATCATCGAGTCGTCCGCGTATCACGACGCCTCCGTTCCCGGCAAGGCCGAGTAGCGCCGGCGCGGCCGCGCGCGCGCTGGTGTCGGGAGCCAGCCCATGGCGCACTTCGAGCGACTGACCGACGCGGCGCTCGAGCATCTGCGCACGCGGCTGCTCGGGCGCGGCTGGAGCTCGACGGAGATCGACGGGCTCGCGACGCGCTTCCGCAAGCTCGGCTTCGCGGCGCGTCTCGCGGTGCTCGCCGCGGGCAGGCGACGCGTGGGGCTGCTCGGCGCCGAGCTGATCAAGGCCGCCTCGCAGGACGTCGCGTTCGAGTTCGCGCCCAAGGTGGGCGTCACACCCGGCGCCGTGCAGCGCTTCCTGCGCGAGGTGCTGCATCGACACCGCCCGCTGTCGGAAGTCTCGGTGCGCGAATCCGAGGGCGAGCAGCACAAGCGCGAGCTGTTCGAGAAGGGCGTCACCGCGCTCGCGCGCCGCGCGGGCTTTCCGCTGTCGACCGAGCAAGTCGAGCGCGTCGCGGCGCTGCTCGCGACGGGCGAGTTCTTCCGCGACATCGGCGCCGCGACCGCCGCGATGCTCTCGACCGTGCGCGCGCTGCCGCTCGCGATCGCGCGCGACATCCGCTTCTCGCTGCGCGCGATCCGGCTGCTCTTCGCGCTGCGCCGCGACCTGCGCGGAACGGACGCCTCGCTCTGGTCGCTCTTCAAGCGGCTGCGCGGCGGCAGCCTCGACGACCCGCCCGCGCTGCTCAGCGAGACGATGCGCGCGCTCTACGCGAACGCCTCGCTCGCGCAGACCGCCGAGATGATCCGCACCCTGCTCGCCAAGGACAACGAGACCTTCCGGCTCGCCATCGTGATCTACGCGCGCTCGGCGGGCGTGCCGATCGAGGACGCCGACCTCGACGTGCTGCGCGAAACCGTCTTCAACACGGATTCCCCCGACCTCGGCCCCGCGCTGGTGCAGGCCGTCGAGCGACTCGAGGCGACGATCGGCCGGAGCTTTCTCAACGGCGTGCTCGACCGGCTCTAGCGCGGGGAGGAAAGCGCCGCGCGCTAGCGCTTGAGCACGCCCGCTTCGATCAGGTCCGCGACCGATTTGAGGATGCGCGCGTCGCTGCAGGTGAGCATGTCGAGCAGCGCGCCGAGCGGGAAGCCCATGCGCGCGTTCTCGACGATCTCGGCGCTCACGGCGTCGAGCGCAGAGGCAATCGCGTCGAGCCGCGCCTCGTCGAGCGTGAAGGTCGCGTCAAGATCGAAGTCGGCGAGCTCGAGCTGGCGCAGCTCGTCGCGCGCGACCACGGCGGCGAGCACCGCCGGCGTGAGCGGCAGGCGCCCGCGCATGCCGTCCATCGGCTCGACCTCGGGTCGGAACTCGAACTGCGCGTCCGACCAGGTGAAGAGCCGGTCGAGCGCCTTCGCGCCCGAGAGCAGGCCGATCGTCACGTAGAGGATCTCGCCATCCTGGTAGACGATCTTGCCGCGCTCGTCGCCGCGCGTGAGCCGGAACGTCCCCGAGCTCGAGACGCTCGAGAACGTCTCGAGCACGGTCTCGAGCGGGGTCTCCGCGAGCGATCCCGAGATCGCCGCGAGCTTGCGCGCGTGGTGG
>DASPGF010000417.1:0-3113 GCA_035620755.1 Myxococcota bacterium | reverse complement strand
TGGTGGCGTCGGCGATCGTGAACGGCACGTCGAGGATCTTCGCGAGGGTCTGGGCGAGCAGCGTCTTGCCGGAGCCCGTCGGGCCGAGCAGCAGGATGTTCGACTTCTGGAGCTCGACGTCGCCCACGAAGGTCTGGCTCTCGATGCGGCGGTAGTGGTTGTGCACCGCCACGGCCAGGATCTTCTTGGCCCGGTCCTGCCCGATCACGTAGTCGTCGAGCGCCTGCTTGATCTCCGCGGGCTTGGGGACCCGCGAGACCGACGAAGGCCGGTCCTCCTCGCTGTACTCCTCGGCGATGATGTCGTTGCAGAGCTCGATGCACTCGTCGCAGATGTAGACGGTCGGCCCCGCGATCAGCTTCTTGACCTCGCGCTGGCTTTTGCCGCAAAAGGAACAGGAGAGATTCGCGTCTTCTTCCCGCTTCTTCATTTGCCTGCGCCTCCTGCCCTGGAGCGGCCCTGCGCGCGCTCGCCGCTGTCGCGATCCCGGTCGCGGATCACGCGATCCACGATTCCGTAGGCCTTCGCATCGTCGCCCGACATATAGTAATCCCGTTCGGTATCCCGCGCGATTTCCTCAACAGAGTGCCCGGTGTGGGCGGCAAGAATCTCGTTCATCCGACTGCGGAGTTTGAGGATTTCGCGCGCGTGGATGTCGATGTCGCTCGCCTGGCCCTGCACGCCGCCCATCGGCTGGTGGAGCATGATGCGCGAATTCGGAAGCGCGGCGCGCTTGTTCTTGGCGCCGGCGGCGAGCAGCCACGCCGCCATCGAAGCGGCCTGGCCCATGCAGAGCGTCGACACGTCAGGGCGCACGTAGCGCATGGTGTCGTAGATCGCGAGGCCCGCGGTGACCGAGCCGCCGGGCGAATTCAGGTAGAGGTGAATGTCCTTCTCCGGGTCTTCGGCCTCGAGGAACAGCAGCTGCGCGACCACGAGGTTCGCCGTGTCGTCGGTGATCGCGGTCCCGAGGAAGATGATGCGGTCGCGCAGCAGCCGGGAGTAGATGTCGAAGTGGCGCTCGCCACGCTGGCTCTGCTCGATCACGTAGGGAATCAGCGTCATCTCGCTCCATCCGGCGCCGGCAGCACCCGCGCCACGAACCCCGTTCACGAGAACCCCGTTGGCGCGCGCACCCAGCGCGCCATTCTGAAAAATCGGCGACTCGACGACGCGCCGCCAACGGGGGAAGCGGCGTCACAGCCCAAGCGATCGATCCCGCGCGGCCCTGCGCGCCGCGCAGCCAGCGGTTCTAAGTGCTCGAAGTTCCACCAATTCTAGCGGTGGCGGCCAGCATATCAAGCACCTTCTCGTCGCGCAGCTGGACGCGCAGCAGCTCGCGCAGGCCCTCGTCGGCGCGCAGGCGCGACCGCTGGGCTTCCGCCCCGCCCGCGAGCGCGTCGATCCGGGCGTCCACCTCCTCGTCCGCGACCTCGATGCCGCGCTCGCTCGCGATCGAGCGCAGCACGAGCGTCTCGCGCACGTCGCGCTCGGCGCGCGCGCGCCACTCCTCGCGCCAGCGGTCGAGCTGCGCGTGGATCGTGTCGTGGTCGAGCTGGCCCTCCAGGCGTCGGTGCGCGGACGCGAGCTGGCTCTGCAGCTGCCGCTCGACCATGCCCGGCGGAACCGCGAAATCGACGCGCTCGAGCAGTGCGCTCAGCAGTGTATTGCGGAACGTCTGCCGCGATTCGCGCTCCTGGATGGCCTCGAGGTCCGCGCGGATGCGCGCCCGCAGCGCCGAGAGCGACTCGAAATCGCCCACGTCTTTCGCGAACTCGTCATCGAGCGCGGGCAGCTGCGGCCTGCGCACGTCGATCACGCGAACCGCAAACACCGCCTCCCGGCTCGCGAGAGCGCGATTCGCGTAGCCGTCGGGCAGCGTCACGCGCACCTCGCGCTCGTCGCCCGCCTGCGCACCGATCAGCTGCTCGTCGAAGCCCGCGATGAACGCGTCAGCGCCGACCTCCAGCGACACGCGCTCGCCGCTTCCACCCTCGAACGGCTCGCCGTCGATGCGGCCGACGAAGTCGATCGTCGCGGTGTGGCCTCGCGCGAGCGCGGTGCCCTCGGGCTCCTCGACGAGCGGCGCGTGCGCGGCGCGCAGCGCCTCGAGGCGCTCCTCGACATCGGCATCGCTCACCGAGACTTCGGGTCGCAGCGCGGGCAGGCCGCTGAGCTCGGGCAGCGCGATCTCGGGCATCACCTCGACGCTCGCGGTATAGCTGAAGCTCGCGCGCTCCACGGGCTTTCCCGCCGAGATCGAAGGCTCGCTGACCGGCTGGATCCCGGCGATCTCGAGCGCATCGGCGAGCGTGTCCGCGACGAGCGTGTGCTCCAGCTGCTCGGCGACCGACGCGCCGTAGAGCTTCTCGAGCACCGAGCGCGGCGCCTTGCGGGGCCGGAATCCCTTGACGCGGACGCGCTTGGCGAGCTCGCGATAGGCGCGCTCGAACGCGCTGCTCACGCGCTCCGCGTCCACCTCGACCTCGATCGTCTGGAGGATCGGCGTGCGCTCGAGCGTCTCGACGCGGATCGCGCCCCGTGTGGTGTTCGCGGGCTTCATCGGAATCCAATCGCGCCATTCGGTGCCGGGGACAGGATTCGAACCTGCACGCCCTTCCGGACTGTGGCTCCTAAGGCCACCGCGTCTACCCGTTCCGCCACCCCGGCGACAGCAGCGCAACCTAGGCAGGAAGGCGCGGCGCGTCAACGCGCGTCGCGGCCGTCGTTCCAGAGCCGCCGCGCACCACAGCGCGCGCTCGGCAAGCGCGGCGCGCCGCAGTGTCTCGGCTCGGGTCGATCAGTGCCCCGCGGAGATCGCCCACACTCCGAGCAGGAACAGCGCGAGCAGCAGCAGCGTCGCGAGCTCGAGGTAGCGATCGAGCAGGCGCTTCACGCCCGGGCCCGCGACGAAGATGCAAGTCGCGACCAGGAAGAAGCGACCGCTGCGGCCGAGCGCGCTCGCCGCGATCAGGATCGGGAGCGGCACGCCGAACACGCCCGACGCGAGAGTGAAGACCTTGAAAGGAATCGGCGTGAACGCCGCAGTGAAGATCGCGAGGAACGCGTTGTCGAGATAGAGCTCACGCACGTGATCGAAGCTCTCGGGGTTC
>DASPGF010000416.1:0-3839 GCA_035620755.1 Myxococcota bacterium | reverse complement strand
CGCTGATGATCCCGGTGCGCCGCATCTTCGGCCTCGAGGCCTACATCACCGACTACCACTTCGACAACATGTCGCGCTTCATCCTGCTGACGTCGACCATCTGCGGCTACGCCTACATGTCGGAGTACTTCATGGCGTGGTACAGCGGCGTCGAGGCCGAGCGCACGGCCTTCTGGCTGCGCGCGTTCGGACCCTACTGGATCTCGACCTGGGTGATGATCATCTGCAACACGATCCTGCCGCAGCTGCTGTGGTTCAAGAAGCTGCGCGTGAACGTGCCGTTCCTGTTCGCGCTCTCGGTGGCGATCAACATCGGCATGTGGTTCGAGCGCTACGTCATCATCATCACGGGGCTGTCGCGCGAGTACAATCCCGCGGTCTGGGGCGAGTACATCGCGAGCTGGCCCGAGCTCGGCATCCTCGCGGGCAGCTTCGGCTTCTTCTGCACGTTGTTCCTGATCTTCCTCAAGCTGTTCCCGGTGGTCGCGATCGCGGAGATGAAGGAGATCGCGATCCACGACAAGGCGCACGGCGCGCGGGGGGCTCACTGATGGCGAAGCTCGTCGGCATCTTCGAGCTGCCGGGGCAGGCGGCCGCCGCGGTGCGGCAGCTGCGCGGGCGCGGCTACGAGGACATCGAGACCTTCGCGCCCGCTCCGTTTCCCGAGGTCGACGACGCGGTGCATCCGAAGCCGAGCCGCGTGCGGCTCATGACGCTGATCGGCGGGCTCGCGGGCGTGACCACGGGCTACGCGATGACGATCTGGATGTCGAACAACTGGAAGATCATGCTCGGCGGCAAGCCGTTCGCCTCGATCCCGCCCTACACGATCATCGCCTTCGAGCTCACGATCCTGTTTGGCGGACTGATGACGGTGATCGGGCTGTTCGTGTTCGGGAAGCTCGCGCGCTTCAAGCTCGACCCCGCCTACAGCCCGCGCTTCTCCGCGGAGGATTTCGGCGTGGTGATTCGCTGCCGCGATCAGGACGTCGCCGAGATCGACGCGCTGCTGCGCGAGAACGACGCGACCGAGGTCAACCTTGTCGAGTCGTAGATCGCATCGCGCGCGGCTCGCGCTGGTCGCAATCGCGCTGTCGGCGTCGCTCGGCTGCTGGGAGCAGTGGTCCAACGACTGGTTCCCGCAGATGAAGTGGCAGAAGGCCGTGCAGGCGTTCGAGGACGTGGGCCACGGCGAGCAGCGGCAGGGCTTCGTTCCGCCCGAGGGCAGCGTTCCGATCGACGGCGGCGAGGCGCCGGTCTCGAACGTGATCGACGCAGCGGCCGACGTGCTCGTCAATCCGCGTCCCGCGAACCTCGCGTCGATCGCGAACGGCCGCGTGCAGTACGAGCGCTTCTGCTCGACGTGTCATGGCGCGATGGGCCTCGGCGACGGGCCCGTGAGCATGACCGGCAAGCTCGGCGGCCCGCTCGCGGGCGTGCTCGCGGTCGCGGGCCCGACCAGCATTGCGCGCATCCGCAGCGACGGGCACATCTACACCACGATCCGCTACGGGCGCCGGCGCATGCCGAGCTACGGCCGGATTCCCGCCGAGGATCGCTGGGACATCGTCAATTACCTGCGATACCTCGAGAATCCGAATCTCGACAGTCCGAACGCCGCGGCTGCGAATCGCGCGAATCCCAGTGGGGGCATGAAGTGAACGCGTTTGCACCGGAGCGAGCGAACCCGCGCGACCTGCCGATCTCGCTGGTCGGAATCTGCGGCGCGCTGATTGCGATCGGCGTCGCGGCGTTCGCGTACGGGCTCGCGCGCGATCCCGACACCGCGTGGCGCGCCTACCACGTCAACTTCATCTACTTCGCGACGCTCGCGCAGGGCGGTCTGTGCCTCGCGTGCGCGATCGTGATCATCGACGCCAAGTGGCCGGGACCGGTGCGGCACGTCGCCGAGGGGCTCGCGGCGTGGGTGCCGATCAGCCTCGTGCTGCTCGCGATCGGCTACCTCGGCCGCGAGTCGATCCACACCAACTGGATCCACGGCGCGCCGATGGGCAAGGAGGGCTGGCTCACGATCCCGCGCGTCTACATCACGGACTTCGCGATCCTGTTCGTGCTGAGCGCGCTCTCCGTGCGCTTCCTGATGCTCTCGGTGCGGCCCGCCTTGCGCGGCGCCGCGGAGAGCTCGCCGCGCGCGCGCGGGCTGTTCGCGCGCTGGAGCGCCAACTGGCGCGGCGACGAAATCGAGCTCGCGGAGTCGGCGCGCAAGCTGCGCGTGCTCGCGCCGATCATCGCGCTGCTCTACGCGTTCGGTTACACGATCGTCGGCTACGACCAGGTGATGTCGCTCACGCCGACCTGGTTCTCGACGATGTTCGGCTGGTACTTCGGCTGGAGCGGCTTCTTGTCGGGAATCGCGATGACGACGCTGATCTGCGTATTGCTGCGGAACGCGCCCGGATGGGAGGGCCAGCTCAGCAAGGAGCGCTTCCACGATCTCGGCAAGATGCTGTTCGCGTTCTCGATCTTCTGGATGTACCTGTTCTTCTCGCAGTACATCGTGATCTGGTACGGAAATCTCCCCGAGGAGACGCAGTTCTTCGAGCTGCGCCTCGGCTCGCAGTTCCTGCAGGACACCTGGTACTTCGCGTTCGAGCGGCTGCGCGAGCCCTACGTGGCGACGTCGCTCGTCGCCTGGGCGGGCTGCTGGATCGTTCCGTTCTGGGTACTGCTCGGCCAGGCGCCCAAGCGCAGCTGGTACATCGTCGGTCCGGTCGCGGCGATCATGCTGATCGGATTCTGGCTCGAGCGAAACGTGCTGGTGTGGCCCTCGCTCGTCGCGCAAGACGGACTCGCCTGGCTCGGGCCGATCCAGCTCGGCATTGCGGCGGGCTTCTTCGGCGCGTTCGCGCTCGTCTACCTGACCTACAGCCGCATCTTCCCGACGCTGCCCGTCCCGCGCCAATAGCCCGGGCAGTCGCGCTAGCTTCTGCGCGTGAGCTTTCGCTGGGAAGGGCTCGAGGGGGGCGACGCGTTTCCGCTGCGCGGCGGGAGCGCGCCGATCGCGCTCGAGGCCGACGGCGTGCGACACCCCGCGAGCCCTCGTCGCTCCGCGGGAATCCTCACGCGCTACCGCGACATCACGCACGTCGCGCTCTCCGCACGCGCGCTCTGGCTCGGCACGCGCGCTTCCGTGTACGTGCTGCCGCACGGGCTGTTCCGCGAGCACGGTGCGCCCGAGCGGCTCGCGCGCGCGCTGCGCGAGCGCATCGCGGCGCTGCCCGATGGCGCGGCGCGCATCGCCGCGCTGGCAAGGCTCGACCGGCTCGTCGAACACCCAGCGCAGCCGCGCGCGACCTGGGCGTTGATCGCGCTCTGCGCGTGCGTGTATGCGCTCGAGCTCGCGCTCGGCGCGCGCGTGCTGCTTGCGGGTCACTTCAGCCCCGCGCTCGTCGCCGACGGCGACGCGTGGCGCATCCTCACCGCGAACCTGCTGCACGCGCAGGGCGGAGCCGCGGGCTATGCGCACATCGCGCTCAATCTGATCGCACTGTGGGTGCTCGGGCCGCTCGTCGAGCGGCCGCTCGGCTCGGCGCGCACCGCCTGCGCGATGGGCGCGGCCGCGGTCGGCGCGATGCTCACCGCCGGCGCGTTCGGCAACACGACGGTCGTCGGCGCCTCGGGCATCGCGTTCGGGCTCGTGGGGAGCGAGCTCTGGCTCGATCATCGGCGGGCCGACAAGCTGCCCGCGGTTTGGCGCTTCCCGCGGCGCGGCCTGTGGCTGGTGGTCGCGATCAACGTCGTGATCGGTGTGCTGCTGCCGTTCATCGCGCTCGCCGCGCATCTCGGCGGCCTCGTCGCGGGC
The DNA here is from genome assembly GCA_035620755.1 of Myxococcota bacterium. Classification (GTDB taxonomy): domain Bacteria; phylum Myxococcota_A; class UBA9160; order UBA9160; family SMWR01; genus JACZVU01. The sequence continues at coordinate 16 of DASPGF010000416.1, read as the reverse complement.
GCGCTCGCGACGGCCG
>DASPGF010000415.1:0-7668 GCA_035620755.1 Myxococcota bacterium | reverse complement strand
GGCCGCTGCCGCAGGTCGTCGCGCTGGCGGGAAGGCTGCTGTGCGGGGCGCGCGCCGCTGCCGCCGGACGGGTACTGGCCTGGCTGCTGACCCAGGCGATCGCGGTCTCGGTCGCGCGCGGACGGCTGGCTCGGCCGCTGCTCCGGCATCGGGCCTCGGGGCGGGCGCGACACGTCTCTCGTCGCAGGGCGCGAGAAATCGCCGGTCGCAGGGCGCGAGAAGTCGCCTCCGGGCCGCCGGTAGGCGTCCCGGTTCGATGGGTAGCCGCTGTTGCGGATCGAGCCGTAGCTGCCGCCGGGCCCGCCTCGCGCAAAGCCTCCGGCTCCCCCACCTCGCGAGAATCCTCCGCCTCCGCGCGCGCCGCGGCCGCGGGCCTCGGCGAGCTCGGCCAACGGCGCCGCGACGAGCAGGAAGCCGACGCACAGCCACGCGAACGTCTTGCGACTCACGGCTGGCTCACCCCCTCGACCCGGCGCCGCATCGGCACCAGCACGTCCAGCCACTGCGAATCGGCGGGGGCCGCGAACCGGAACAGCTTCTCGTCGAAACTCTCCGGTGTCTCCCAGACATCCAGCACCGCAACCACCTGCGGTGTACCGGGCTGCTCGCGGTAGGTGATCGCGAGCTTTCGGATGTACGGCGCCGGACCCTGATCGACCCAGAGCTGCCAATCCACCGCCTCGCCGCGAAACGACAGGTGTTTGCAGAGCCGATCGCCCACCAAGCTGTCGCCGACGCGATCTGCGGCGAGCGGGAGCTCTTCCAGCGGATCGAGATCGCTGTAGAGCAGGTCGGCGAGCGGCATCGGATCCCTGAACAGCTCCTCGGCCATGTCGAGCATGCCGTCCAGCGTCGGTGGCGCCTTGACCTGGGTGTGAACCTTGCGCGAACGCTCCGCGAGGCTCAATGTCGCCCCGTCGTACCAGAGCTGACGGTGTCGGCCGTCATCCAGGCGAATCTCGGCGAACAGTCGATCCGGGCGCTGCAGATAGATGTCGCCGTTCTTCTCGAACTGCAGGCTGCGGCCGTCGTCCTGGATCACGTCGTACGTGACGACGGCGCGGATATGGAAGCGCGGCAGCGAGGTGAGAAAATCCGTCGCGCGCTTCAGCTCGGCGAGCGCGGCGGGGTCCCGCATTTCATCGGCGTCGGCGCTGTCGCTGACTTCCGCTGCGGCTGACTCCGGCATCGCGGCAGGGTCGGCCGCAGCCGCAGCGTGCTGGATCCCGAGCACCGCGCCGAGCAGGTAGAGCGTTCTCCAGGCACGGCACTTCATGGGGGGACCTCGGCAGCGATCCGGCAGCGCTCCGATCGCGGCGCACGAAGGTCTAGCGAATTCTGCGCGGCCCCGCTGATCGTGGGTTGCCGTGGCCGCGAAGCTGCATTCTCCGCCGATGCGTCTCGACGTCAGCCCGATCGAGACTCGCGCGATGCCGGCAGCCCGAGCGCGATGCGCCAGGCGATCGACATCAGACCCGCGGAGAGCACGAACGGCCCCGCCGGATAGAGGGTGTAGAGCGCGCCCGCGGCTGCCGGCCCGAACACGCGCGCGAGCGACGCGCTCGACTGGAAGGTTCCCATCACCACGCCGCGCTGCTCGGGCGCCGCGCAGATCGACACCAGGCTCAGCACGGGCGGCTGGCCGATGCCGCGGCCGACCGCGGCGAGCGCGAGCGGCACGAGCGTCCATCCGACCGTGGGCATGAACGGCAGCGCGAGCAGCGCAGCCGCCATCAGCGCGAAGCCCGCGAGCGCGAGCGCGCGCTCGCCGAAGCGCGCGGCGAGCGCGCGGATCGCGCCGCCCTGGATCGCTCCCATCAGCAGCGCCATTCCGACGAGGATGAATGCGACGCGCATCGCGTCGTACTGGAAGCGGTCGATCATGAAGTAGGCGAAGATCGACTCGAGCTGCGTCACGGCGAGCGAGAAGATCAGGTTGAGCGCGCAGAGCCGGCGCACTCGCGGATCGCGCAGCACGGCGATCCGACCGACTCCGCGTTCGAGGTTCGCGTGCCGCGCGGGCTCGACGAGCACGAACGCCGCGAACGCGCAGTTGACCGCGGCGAGCGCGGCCGCGAACAGCATCGGAATGCCGTAGCCGAACGGCGCGATGCGCGCCGCGACCGCTTCGCCCACGAGCGCGGCCGCGGGCCAGCTGCCGTCGAGATTCGGCGCGAGCAGGCCGCCGATCGCGGGCCCGAGCACGAAGCCGACCCCGAAGCACGCGCCGACCATGCCCATCCAGCGCGTGCGCTCGCTCTCGCGCGTGACGTCCGCGACGTAAGCCGTCGCGACGCTGATGTTCGCGCCGAACACGCCGCCGAGGATGCGGCCCGCGAACAGGCCCGCGAGCGAATCCGCGAGCCCGAGCAGCGCAAGCGCGGCCGCGCTGCCGGCGAGCGTCGCGAGCATCACGGGCTTGCGACCCACGCGGTCCGAGACGCGCCCCCAAACCGGGCTGAACGCGAACTGCAGCGCCGGGTAGACGGCGAGCAGCAGGCCGAGCACGAGCGGGCTCGCGTCGAGGTGCTTCGCGTAGTAGGGCAGGATCGGAATCACGACGCCGAAGCCGATCAGATCGACCGCGATCACGCCGAACAGCGCGGGCAGCGATCGCTCCGATGCAATCGACGAGCTGTTTTCGGGCGCGGCGTTCGCCAAGGCGCCCGCACTATAGCGAGCCGAATTGCGCGTGAGAGCGCCGACGCGCCCGACCTCGCCTGCGAGGTCAACCTCGTGCCGCCGAACCCGGGCTCGCTCGCGTTCCACGAGCGCTGCGGCTTCGTCGAGGTCGGCCGCCAGGACACCGACGGCGGCGCGAAGCTCGTCTGCCTGGTGTCGAAGGATCTCTCGCGCAGCGACGGGTAGCGCGCCTGCATGCGCGCCACGCACGATCGCGTTTCACGCCGAGCCCGGCAGCTGCGCTTGGAGCGGATCAGCCCGCGCCGAGCTGCTGCGCGTGATGCGCGAAATGGTCTTCGATGAAGGTCGCGATGAAGTAGTAGCTGTGGTCATAGCCCGGCTGCATGCGCAGTCGGAGCTTTGCGCCGGCGGCCGCGCAGGCCTGCTCGAACAGCTCGGGCTTGAGCTGGGTCTCGAGGAAGTTGTCCGCGGTTCCCTGGTCGACGAGGATCTCGGAGCGAAAGCCGCTCTTCGCGACGAGCTCGCATGCGTCGTAGCTCGCCCACGCCGCGCGATCCGGCCCGAGGTAGCCGGAGAATGCCTTCTCGCCCCACGGGCAGCGGCTCGGCGCGACGATCGGCGCGAACGCGGAGACGGAGCGGTAGCGCTGCGGGTTGCGCAGCGCGGCGACGAGCGCGCCGTGCCCGCCCATCGAGTGGCCGAAGATTCCCTGGCGCGCGATGTCGGCGGGAAAGTTCACAGCGATCAGCGCGGGCAGCTCTTCCGTCACGTAGCTGTACATGCGGTAGTTCGCGGACCACGGCGCCTGCGTGGCGTCGACGTAGAAGCCCGCGCCCGAGCCGAAGTCGTAGCTGTCGTGCTCGCCCGGAAAATCGAAGCCGCGCGGGCTGGTGTCGGGCGCGACGAACAGCAGGCCGTGGCGCGCCGCGAAGCGCTGCGCGCCCGCCTTGACGGTGACGTTCTCCCAGGTGCAGGTGAGCCCCGAGAGATAGGTGAGGACGGGAACCGGGCCGCGCTCGGCCTGCGGCGGCACGTAGACCGCGAGCTCCATCGCGCAGCCGGTCGTCTCGGAGCGGTGTCGGTAGACGCCCTGGGTGCCGCCGAACGACCGCGCGCGGCTGAGTGTTTCGAGTCCGTTTTCCATCTTCGTCCTCCTGCTCCGAGCTGCGCGCCGCGCTGGCTCAGAAGCTGTAGGTGAGATTGGCGAAGTAGTTGAGTCGGTTCTTGTTGGTGTCGCTCGACGAAAGGTACTCGTGGGTCGCGCCGAGCTTGAAGCCCAGGCCGTCGATCAGGTGCAGTTGGATCGTCCAGTCCGCCGACGAGAGCAGGCGGTATTCGCTCAGCTCCGAGAGGTCGGGGTAGTAGGTCGTGCCGAGAGCCAGGTGTTGGTCTTCGCTCGGGTCCCATTCGAACTCGAGCCCCGCGAGACCCTCCGGCGTGAAGTCCTCGTCACCGACGAAGGTCTGGCTGAAACCTCCACCGAGCTGGCCGCGCAGCGAGACGGTCTCGCGCTTGAGGATCTCGTAGCCGAGGCCCACGGCACTCGAGACGCGGTGGTCCCAGTCCTGGAACTGATCGTAGTCGTAGTGGGCCTGTCCGAAATAGAAGAAGCGCGTCTCGGCGATCGACCGATCCTGCTCGTACTTTGCGAGCGCTCGGTTGGTCTTGGTCTCGCCATCGGTGTGCGAGTAGAAATACGACGCGATGAAGTCCTGACGCGAGTGCTCCTCGTCGACGCCCATGGTCAGCTGGCCGTTGATGTCGACCTGCTCCGAGGTGTCATCCGAGCCCGACAGCCCCGCGCTGATCTCGCGTTTCCAGCCCGCGAGCAGCGGCGTGCCGAACAAGCCCGCCGGCGGCGGTGCCGCGGGCTCGATCTCGGAAGTGGGGATCACGAGGCGCCCCAGCACCGGATGGTCGATGACGACGGTTTGCTCGCTCTGCTCGACGATCGCGCCGACGATCGTGTCGCCGTTCTTGAGCTTGATTTCCTCTGCCGCCGCGGTGCCGGCGATGCCCAGCGCGCAGATCGCGAGCGCGAATCGACCTTTCATCGGGGAGCCCTCTCGGGAGTACGGCGCGGCCACCTATAGCATGGCCGCGCCGCGATCGGATGCGACCGGGAGAATCGACTAGGATCTCGGCCGAACCGAGCTGGATGGATCCGCCATGCGCTTCGGGCTGTTCTACGAGCTGCAGCTGCCGCGCCCGTGGTCGGCGAGCGCCGAGCGCGAGCTGTTTCGCGACGCGCTCGAGCAGGTCGAGCTCGCCGACAGGCTCGGCATCGAGTACGTGTGGGCCGTCGAGCATCACTTCCTCGAGGAGTACTCCCACTCGAGCGCGCCGGAGATCTTCCTCGCGGCCGCGAGCCAACGCACGCGCGACATCCGGCTCGGGCACGGCATCGTGCAGACCGCGCCGCTCTACAACCACCCCGTGCGCACCGCGGAGCGCATCGCGAGCCTCGATCTGGTGTCGAACGGGCGGGTCGAGTTCGGATCGGGGGAATCGAGCTCGATCGCGGAGCTCGACGGCTTTCGGATCGACCCCGCGCAGAAGCGCGCGATGTGGCGCGAGGGGCTCGAGGTCGCGATCCGCTGCCTCACGGAATCCCCGTTCACGGGACACGACGGGAAGTACGTGAGCGTGCCGCCGCGCAATGTCGTTCCGAAGCCGTTGCAGCAGCCGCACCCGCCGCTCTGGCTCGCGTGCTCGCAACGCGACACGATCCGGCTCGCGGCCGCGAGCGGCATGGGGGCGCTCGCATTCTCGTTCATCGATCCAGACCAGGCTGCGAGCTGGGTGCGCGAATACGAGGCCGCGCTCGCCGAGAGCTGCGTGCCCGTCGGCAAGAGCGTGACGTGCGAGATCGCGTGCGTGACGCCGATGATGCTGCACCGCGACGAGCGCGAGGCGATCGCGAGGGGAGGCGAGGGCGCGAGCTTCTTCGGCTATTCGCTCGCCCACTACTACCTGTTCGGCGACTGCGTGCCGGGCGCGGCGAGCCTGTGGGACGCGTTCCAGGAGCGGCGCGCGCGCGCCGTCGACACCCGCGCGTCGGAGCGAGCGCGGTCCGCGCGCCGCTCGGCCGAGCCCGCGCGCAGCGGCGGCGCGAGCCCGCGCGGAGCGATCGGCACGCCGCGCCAGCTGCGCGCGCACCTGCTCGGCTACGAGGCTGCGGGGGTCGACCAGATCATCTTCATCGTGCAGGCGGGCAAGAACCGCCACCCACACATCATGGAGTCGCTCGAGCTGTTCGCCGCGGAGGTGCTGCCGGAGTTCGCGGAGCGCGACCCGAAGCAGCGCGCTGCAAAACGCGCACGGCTCGAGCCCGCGATCGAGCGCGCGCTCGCGCGGCGCGTCGACGCCGCGCCCGCGCTGCCCGCCGGCTACCGGTTGCCCGCGCTCGCCAAGCCGGGCCTGCTCGAGCTCGGCGGGGAAGCGCTGCTCGAGCGGATTGCCGTCGATACCGCGACGGGGCGGAGCCCCGACACGGCGATCGACGAGGAGCTCCGCAAGAAGGTCCCGTGACGCACTCCGCGCCGTTGGATTGGGGGGTCGAATGACCAAGCAGCGAAAGCCTCCGCGCTTCGCAGTGCGCCCGGAGACGGAGATTCTCACGCGCGGCTACGATCCGAGCCTCTCGGTCGGCTCGGCGCGGCCCGCGGTGTTCCGCTCCTCGACCTACGTATTCTCGAGCCCCGAATCCGCGGAGCGCGCGTTCGCGATCGCGCTCGGCAAGGCGCAGCCCGACGAGGACGAGAACGTCGAGCTGATCTACTCGCGGCTCTCCCACCCGAACGCGGAGATCCTCGAAGACCACCTCGTGCCGCTCGAGGCGGGCGCGAGCAGCGCCGCGGTGTTCAACAGCGGCATGGCCGCGATCAGCACGCTGCTGCTCACGTTGTGCCGTCCCGGTGCGTCGATCGTCTACACGGTCCCCGTGTACGGTGGCACGCACATGCTGCTCTACGAGCTGCTGCAGCCCTACGGCGTCCATCCGATTCCCGTGGGCGCGGGCGACTCCGCGGCGCTCGCTCGCGCGATCGCGGGCGCGGAGAACCTCGCGGTCGTGCTGATCGAGACGCCCGCGAATCCGACGCTGCGCATGACGGACATCGCCGCGGCGGTCGCGGCAGCAAAGCTGCGCGCGCCGCGCCCGGTCGTGGCCGTCGACAACACCTTCATGGGGCCGGTATTCCAGCACCCGCTCGAGCTCGGCGCCGACGTCTGCGTCTACTCGGCGACCAAGTACCTGGCCGGCTTCAGCGACATGCTCGGCGGGGCGGTTACCTCCGCGGACGCCGAGCTCGTCGCGCACCTGCGCTCGACGCGCGCGCTGCTCGGGAACATCCTGCAGCCCGACGAGTGCTGGCTGCTCGACAGCCGTCTCGCAACGGTGTCGCTGCGCATGAATCGCCAGAGCAAGAACGCCACGCGCATCGTCGAGCGGCTCGTCGAGCATCCGCAGCTTTCGCGAATCCACTACCCCTCACTGTTCGAAGACCTCGAGCAGCGCCGGATCTACGAGGCCCAGTGCGAATGGCCGGGCGCAATCTTCTCGATCGAGCTCGGCGGCGACAAGCGCAAGGCGTTCGAGTTCCTGCGGCGGCTTCGCATCACCAAGAACGCGGTGAGCCTCGGCGGCATGGAGTCGCTCGCGTGCCACCCCGCGACCACCACGCACTCCGAGATGAGCGCCGAGCAGCTCGAGAGCGCGGGAATCTCGATGGGCCTGGTGCGCATCTCGGTCGGGATCGAGAACTGGCGCGACCTCGTCGACGAGTACACGGACGCGCTCGACGCCCTCTGAAGCCCGCAGGGTCAACTGGGCCCCGGCCAGCGGCGGACCCGTCAACGGAAAGCGGAGCTGCCCGGGCTAGCGCTCGTACTGGACCGCCGCGCGCTCGCGCAGGATCGGCCGGATGCGCTCCGCGATCAGCTTCTGGTGCACGGCGTGCGCCGCGTAGCGCTCGAAATCCGAGCGATTCTCGAAATCCGCGACGATCGCGAAGTCGAAGTTTC
>DASPGF010000414.1:0-5057 GCA_035620755.1 Myxococcota bacterium | reverse complement strand
GGCATGGGCTTCAACCCCGTGACCGGAGATTACTCGCGCGGCGCGGCGGGCCTCTGGATCGAGGCGGGCGAGATCGCGGGGCCCGTCGAGGAGATCACGATCGCCTCGAACCTGGCAACCATGCTCGCGGACATCGATGCGGTGGCATGCGATCTGCTGTGGCTCGGCAGCATCGCAGCGCCGTCGCTGCGCATCGGCAAGATGACCGTCGCGGGGGAATGAGCTGCCGCGCGCACCGGAGACGCTGCTCGGCCTCGAGTTGCCCGACGTCGATCGCTGGTCCGATCGCGTCGTGGTCGCGCTCGCGCAGAACCCCGGCGCGTTCACGGGTCCGGGCACGAACACCTACCTGATCGGCACGGGACGCCGGCGCATCCTGCTCGATTCCGGGGAGGGCCGCGCCGCCTACCTTCCCGTGCTCGATGCAGCGATCGAGCAGGCGGGCTGCGAGGGCATCCAAGAGATCGTCCTCACCCACGGCCACGAGGATCACATCGGCGGCGTGCGCTCCGTGATCGGGCGTTACGGTCCGCTTCGCGTCTCGAAGCGCCTCTGCGACGAGCTCGACGCGCCGCACGCGCTCGAGATCCACGCGATCGACGACGGCTCGGTACTGCGCACCGACGGTGCGACGCTGCGCGCGATCCACGCACCCGGACACGCCGAGGATCATCTGTGCTTCTGGCTCGAAGAGGAGCGGTCCCTGTTCTCGGGCGACAACGTGCTCGGGGTCGGAACGACCGTGATTCCCGCGCGCGGCGGCGATCTGCGCGCGTACCTGGATTCGCTCGAGCGAATGCTCGCGCTGCAGCCCGGCGCGATCTACCCCGCACACGGACCTCGCATCGCAGACGGCACGAGCCGGATTCGCGAGTACATCGCGCATCGGCGCGAGCGCGAGGCGCAGATCCTCGGCGCGCTCGCGGACGGCCCGCTCGCGATCGCCGAGATCGTCGCTCGCATCTACCGCGGCTATCCGCAGCCGCTGCTCCCCGCAGCGGCGGAATCCGTGATCTCGCATCTGCGCAAGCTCGAGCGCGAAGGACGCGTCGCGGTCGCAGCCGCGCGCGATCGCTCGCCGCTGCGCTGGCAGCTCGCGTGACGCATCCGATCCTCGAGCGGCTGCACAGCGCCGAGCCCGACGTGCGCGCCGACGCGTGCCGCGAGGCGCTCGACGATCCGTCCGCGCTGCTGCTGATCGATGCGCTCGGCGATGCGCTCGGCGACCCCGTCGACGCGGTCGCGCTCGCCGCGTCGGATGCGCTCGCGCGGCTCGCGCGCGAAGTCGATGGCGTCGGACGCGTGCTGCAGCGCGCGCTTCGATCGGACGACGCTTCGCGGCGCTGGCACGCGGCGCTCACGAGCGCGCGCATCGAGCCGCCCGCGCCACGCCTGCTGCCCGCGATCGTCGAGGCGCTCGCGAGCCCGAGCCGCGAGCGGCGCTGGACGGCCGCGCGCCTGCTGGTCGAGACCGGACGCATGCACCCCGAAGTCCTCAAGCTCGCGCTCGGACTCGCAACCACGAGCGAATCGGCGCGGGTGCGCGAGATGGCGATCCACTGCGCGCGCGAGCTCGGAGCCGACGTCACCGAAGCGGCGGACGCGCTGCTCGCGGCCACGCGCGACCGCGACCGCTCGGTTCGACGCGCAGCCCTGACCGCGCTCGCAGCGCTCGAAGATCCGCCGTGCAAAGTCTATGCAAAGCTGGTCGACCTGCTCGACGATGCGTCGGACGGGATTTCTCGAGCGTTGGCCGCACGCGCGCTGTGCGCGCTCGCGCGGACGGCGGCGCGCGAGCCGCCCGACGCTGCGATCGCGGCGCTTCGCAGACTCGCCGACGCCGATCCAGACGCCGAGCTCCGCGCGGGCGCGGCGCGCGCGTTGCAGTCCGTCGCCCGCGCTGCGAACGCCGGCGAATAGCGCCGCTGGCCGCGCCGGGATGCGAGATGCGGCGGCGCTCCCGCGCCGCGGCGCGCGGGGAATTGACCGGAGGACCGCGGTCCGCCAGAATCCGACGCGAGCTGCACGATCGGGAACTCGACTCTTCGCGGATAGGTGATAGGGGAAGGAGACGCGCGCATGTCGAAACTCAAGGGGTCCAAGACTCACAAGAATCTCAAGGAGGCGTTCGCGGGCGAATCGCAGGCGAACCGCCGCTATCTCTACTTCGCTCGCCAGGCAGACATCGAGGGCTATCCGGACGTCGGCGGGCTGTTCCGCGACACAGCCGAAGCCGAGACCGGGCACGCGCACGGCCACCTCGATTTCCTCAAGTCGGCGGGCGACCCCGCGACCGACAAGCCCATCGGCCCGACCGATCTCAATCTCGCCGCCGCGGTCGCAGGCGAGACCTACGAATACACCGAGATGTACCCCGGCATGGCGAAGACCGCGCGCGCCGAGAACTTCGACGAAGTCGCCGAGTGGTTCGAGACGCTCGCGAAGGCCGAGAAGTCGCACGCGGGGCGATTCCAGAACGCGCTCGACGGGCTCGAGAAGCTCTAGCCGAGCCGTGTCCATCCGCAGGGGTCGCCCGCGCGGGGCGACCCCTGCGCGGACCGAACTCCCGCGCGGGTGCACCGCGACCCGGAGCGTGCCCCGATGAAGGTTCCGCCTCCCGAAATCCCCTCGGCAGCGCTTCACTACGGGGCCGCGAGCTATCTCGATCCGGAAAAGGTCGAGCGCGAGCTGCGGCGCACGGGCGAGGTCTGCCACCAGTGCCGCCGCTGCCTGCCGCTGTGCCCCGCGTTCCCGAGGCTGTTCGAGCTGATCGATGCCACCGACCGCGAGATCGCGGGCGTGTCGATGGCCGGCTTCGACGAGGTCAATGAGCTCTGCTTCCACTGCAAGCTCTGCTACAACCACTGCCCCTACACGCCGCCCCACGAGTGGGATATCGACTTTCCCGCGTTGATGCGCCGCCAGCAGCAGGTTCGCGCTGCGCGCGACGGCGTACCGCTCGCGCGCCGGCTCACCACGCGCACCGACTGGATCGGCAGGCTCGGCTCGCTCACGCCAGCGCTGATGAACTTCGCCAATCGCAACGCGCTCGCGCGCGCGATCCAGGAGAAGCTGCTCGGAATCCATCGCGATTGGATCCAGCCTTCCTTCCACCGCGAAACCGTGAAGCGCTGGTTCGCGCGCAGGCCGCGCGCGGCCGTGCGAGAGAACGGCCACGCGGTCCTGTTCACGACCTGCAGCGTCAACTACAACGATCCCGAAACCGGGAAGGCCGCGGTCGAGGTCCTCGAGCGCAGTGGCGTGCGCGTCGATCTCTGCTACGAGCGCTGCTGCGGCATGCCCTTCACCGACACCGGCGACCTCGAGGCTGTGCGCCGCAACGCGCGCGCGAACGTCGCCGATCTGCTGCCCTACGTCGACGCGGGCGCGACGGTCGTCGCGCCCGGCCCTTCCTGCTCGCTGATGCTCAAGACCGAATACCCCAAGCTGCTCGGATCCGCGGAGGCGGAGCGCGTGGCCGCGCACACGAAGGACCTGATGGAGTACGTCTACGAGCTCGCGCGCGCCAAGAAGCTGAGCCGCGATTTCAAGTCCCCGCTCGGGAGGATCGCCTACCACGCCCCGTGTCACCTGCGCGCCCAGAACATCGGCTTTCGCTCGAGGGACGTGCTGCAGCTCGCCGCCGACGAAGTCGTGCTCGTCGACGCGTGCTCGGGAGTCGACGGCACCTGGGGCATGCAGAAGCGCTTCTACGGCGAATCGATGCAGGTCGCGAGCGGCATGCTCGCACGGCTGCGGGCCGTCGAGCCGGATTGGGTGTCGACGGATTGCCCACTCGCGTCGCTGCGCATCGAGAAGGGCCTCGGCGTCAAGCCGCTGCATCCCGTGGTGCTGCTCCGGCGAGCGTACCAGGAGCTCACGCCATGAGGCGCCTCTGCCTGGACGACATCGTCGACCGCGAGCAATACCGCGCGCTGCGCCCCAGCTACCGCGCGGCGATCATCGACTACAAGCGCAGCCGACGGGTCGCGGTAGGCGAGCGGATCACCCTGCTGTTCGAAGATCGCGAGACGCTGCGCTTCCAGATCCACGAGATGATCTGGGTCGAGAGGATCTCGCTCCCCGAGAAGATCCAGCACGAGCTCGACACCTACAACGAGCTGATGCCCGCCGATCGCGAGCTCTCGGCGACGCTCTTCATCGAGATCACCGACGCGGCGCGAATCCGGCCCGAGCTCGATCGCCTGATCGGCGTCGACGAGCACGTCTCGCTGCTGATCGGCGAATCGCCCGCGGAGATCGCGATCCAGGCGCGGTTCGACCCGAAGCAGCTCGAAGAAGATCGGATCTCCGCGGTCCAGTACATCAAGTTTCCATTCGACGAGACCGCGGTGCGCGCGTTCTGCGATCGAACGCTGCACGCGCGCCTGCGGATCGACCACCCCAACTACGCGCGCGAAGTGGAAATCCCCGCCGAGACGCGCAGCTGCCTGATTCGCGATCTGCAGGGCGAGGTCGCGTCGCTGCTGCCGGCCGCGCGCGGCGCGAAGCCCGGCGCCGAAGATCACATCGTGTTCTGCGCGGGCGGCGTTCGCGCGGTGCGACCCGCGTGGCCGCTCGCGCCCGGGCACCTCATCATCGAGCCGCTCTCGGACGTCGGCTCGCTGCTCGAGATCGAGGACGAGCTGCTGCTCGAGCTGATGGCGGCCGTCAGGCGCGCTGCACGCGAGGTCGTTCGCGCGCACGGGGCGTGCCGGATCCACGCCGATCTCGGCGGCTCGGAGCAGCGCATCCGCTGGCACGTCTACGCGCCGCCGAGCTAGCGGCGGTGAACGCCCCGCTGATCGCGAACGTTCTCGGCTGGCTGCTGGTCGGTCTCGCCGCGGTTCAAGTCGCACCGCTCGCTGCAGCGCTCTACTTCGGCGAATCGCCGCTGCCGTATGCGGCGAGCGCGATTGCCGCGGCCGTCTGCGGCTTCGCGATCGTGCTCGGCTCGACGCCGACGGATCGGCGGCTTCGAACGCGCGACGGCTTTCTCGTGGTCGCCGCCGCATGGCTGACCGCGTCGGCCTTCGGTGCGTTGCCCTACGTGTTCG
>DASPGF010000413.1:0-2799 GCA_035620755.1 Myxococcota bacterium | reverse complement strand
GCCTACACGGAGCTCTCGCTGTTCGAGGTGCCGTGCGACGCGGTCGTGATGAACCGCCTGCTGCCCGACGAGGCCGCGCGCGAGCCGTTCTTCCAGCACTGGGGCCGCGTGCAGGATGAGCGCTGCCGCGAGGTAGAGGAGCTGTTCGCGCCGCTCGCGCTGCTGCGCGCACCGCTGCTCGACGATGAGGCGACGGGCTGCGAGCGGCTCGCGGAGCTCGGGCGCAAGCTGTTCGAGAAGGGAGAGCCCGACGACCGGCTCGGTCGATCCGAGCGCGTGCGCTACGGGCGCGACGCCGAGGGCTACTTCGCGCAGATCCCGCTGCCGAACGCGAGCGCCGACGACGTCGACGTGGTCGTGGTCGACGACGAGCTGATCGTGAGCGCGGGCGCGCGCCGCCGCTGCCTCAAGCTCCCGCGCCGCATCTCGCGCGCGCGCGTGACGCGCGCGAAGCTCGACGCGGGGCGGCTCACCGTGCACTTCGCGGTGCGCGCGGCGGCGCGGAAATCCGCGTGAGGGTGGTGCTTCTCACGGGGAAGGGAGGCGTCGGCAAGACGAGCCTCGCCGCGGCGACCGCGCTCGGCGCCGCGCAGCACGGCCACCGCGTGTTCCTGCTCTCGACCGACAGCGCCCACAGCCTCGGCGACGCTTTCGGCTCGGCGATCGGGCCCGCGCCGATCGAGGTCGCTCCGCGGGTCGTCGCGCAGGAGGTCGACGTGTTGAGCGAGCTCGACCGCTCGTGGTCGAGCATCCAGGGCTGGCTGCGCGAGCTGCTGCGCGCGCGCGGCGACGGCATGATCGCCGAAGAGCTGCTGGTGTTTCCCGGCATGGAGGAGCTCGTCGCGCTGCGCGCGATTCGCGAGGTCGAGGCTGCGCGCGAGTATGACGTCTGCGTCGTGGACTGCGCGCCGACGGGCTCGACGCTGCGCATGCTGCGCTTCCCCGACGTGCTTCGGATCTTCATGCAGAACTTCTTCGACTGGGAGCGCAAGGCCGCGCGCGCGATCCGGCCCGTCGCCGCGACCTTCGGCGCCGACGTCTTCGTGCCGAGCGACGAAGTGTTCGCGGCCTTCGAGCGCCTGTATCGCGAGGTCGAGGACGTGCGCACGATCCTGCTCGACACCGGGCGCACGAGCGCGCGGCTCGTCGTGAACCCCGCTCGCGTCGTGATCGACGATACGCGGCGCTAGTTCGCCTACCTGAGCCTCTACGGCGTCGCGACCGATGCGGTGCTCGTGAACCGCGTGCTCACTCCGGAAGCGGCGTCGGGATACTTCGCGCGCTGGGCGCAGCGCGAGCGCGACGAGCTCGAGGAGATCGAGCAGTCGTTTCCAGTGCCGCAATTGCGCGTGCCGCTGCACGCGCGCGAGCCGATCGGAGTCGACGCGCTGTGCGAGCTCGCGGCCGAGACGTACGGCGACCGCGATCCCGCGGAGCTCTTCACGCGCTCGCGGCCGATCCGGCTGCGCAAGCGCGCGGGCGCGACCGTGATGGAGATCGAGCTGGTGCACGCGTCGAGCGGGGAGCTCGATGTCGCGCTCCACGGCAGCGAGCTGCTGGTGCGCGTGCGCGACGCGCGCCGCCGCATCGCGCTGCCCGACTCGGTGGCGGGGCGCGCGATTGCGAGCGCGCGCTTGAAGCAGGGCGTGCTCGAGGTCGCATTCGAAGCCTGATTGCGCGCGCTGCGCGAAGCTCCGGTCGGCGCGCCGAGCGACCGCGCAACGGGCTGGGGGCAGGGCACGCGGGCGGGCGCCGTGATGCGTGCCGTTGCGTGCCGTGATAGGGTGCGTGAGCAGGAGCCGCGCCCAGCGCGCGGCCCGCAAGTGCGAGCGGGATCCCTCCGAGATGCACTGCGCACGGCGGATTGGGGGAGATTTCCACCCACTCGTTCTGAATGCGGCTCGGCAGCGCGCGAAACTCCGATTCAAGGGTTCAAGCGCCGGAGCAAATCGCCGAAGAGAAGCGCAGCGAAGCGGGAGGCGACGGACTCGAGCCGCCGCCGCGCCGAGGGGGCGCCACCGAAACGTGAGCCGAGCGAAGACCTGGCAGAATTGGATCGCCGCGCGCGCGACGCGGCCGCGCGGCGCCGCGCTCGCGCTCTGCGCGCTGCTGTTTGCGGCCGCGTCGCCCGCCAGCGCGAATCGCGTGACCCAGGTTCGCGTAGGCAACCATCCGACCTACACGCGGCTCGTCTTCGAGATGGAGTCGTTCGCCGGCTACCAGGTGAAGCGCATGCCGGGCTCCGACGGTGGCGAGCAGCTCACCGTGACCATCGAGGCCTCCAGCGCCGCGCGTGACATCCGCTCGACGAGCGTGGGGATCGAATCCGTGAGCGTCGCGGCGGGCGCCGACAAGGCGATCGCACAGATCCGGCTGCGCAAGCCGGGCCTGCAGATGAAGGAGATGATCCTCTCGAACCCGCCGCGGATCGTGCTCGACTTCCTCCACTCCGCCGAGGCGGTCGCGGAGCTCCGCGCCGATCCCTACGCGAAGCCCGCCCCCAAGCCCGCAGCGAAGCCCCAGCCGGTGGTCGCGAAGGTGCCCGAGCCCAAGCCCGCGCCGCAGCCCGAGGCGAAGCCGGCGCCCGCACCGAAGCCGGAGCCCGCGGTCGCGTCGAAGCCCGAGCCGAAACTCGCGCCTGTGGTCGCGCCGAAGCCCGAGCCGAAACCCGCGCCTGTGGTCGCGCCGAAGCCCGAGCCGAAGCCCCAGCCGGTGGTCGCGAAGGTGCCCGAGCCCAAGCCCGCGCCGCAGCCCGAGGCGAAGCCGGCGCCCGCACCGAAGCCGGAGCCCGCGGTCGCG
>DASPGF010000412.1:0-4204 GCA_035620755.1 Myxococcota bacterium | reverse complement strand
CAGGAGATCGGCGGCACGCGGACGCTTCGTCGCGAGGAAGAGGTGATCCTCGCCAAGGAGCTCGAGTCCGCGACCGCCGAGCTGCGCGATGCGCTCTACGCCATTCCGTGTTCGGCGCGACACGTGGTTGCGCGCTGGGATGCGTTGCGCGCGCTCTCGCACACGGGCGCCAAGCTCTCGGAATCCGTGGGTGACGAGGAGACCGGCGAAATCGCGACCCGCGTCGAGCGGGCCGTCAAGCGGCTGCGCACCGTGCTCGCCCAGCGCGCGGCCGTGGCCGCAAGGGGCAAGAGTCGCGAGAAGGAGCTCGAGAAGATCGACGCCAAGATCATCAAGGAGCTCAAGGCTGCGCACCTCTCGCTCGTGCTGCTCTCCGAGCTGCGCCAGAAGGTCCTCCAGCTGCGCAAGGAGCTCAAGCAGGCGCGGCGCGGCACCCGGCGCTACCGCGAGATCGAGGAAGAGGCCGGCGTCCCCAAGGCGCGGCTGTTCGAGCTCGTGGCCCGCGTCGAGGACGCCCACGAGCGGATGACCCAGGAGAAGAACCGCTTCATCGAGCACAACCTGAAGCTCGTCGTCGCGATCGCGAAGGACTACCGCAATCTCGGCCTGTCGTTCCCGGACCTGATCCAGGAGGGGAACCTCGGCTTGATTCGCGCGGTGGAGAAGTTCGACCACCGGCGCGGCTTCAAGTTCTCGACCTACGCGGTGTGGTGGATCCGGCAGGCGCTGGTTCGAGCGATCCAGAATCACTCGCGCACGATCCGGCTGCCTTCGCACGTCCACGACCGCCTGCAGCGCAGCCAGCGCGTGCGCGCGGAGCTGACGGGCAAGCTCGGGCGCGATCCGACCGCGTCGGAGCTCGCACCCGAGCTCGGCACGGACACGGGTGCGATCGAGGCGCTCGATCTGCTCTCGCGCGAGGCCATCTCGCTCGAGTCGTCGGTCGCGGGCACCGAGAAGCGGCTCGAAGACTTCGTCGCGGATCCGTTCTCGCAGGCTCCCGACCACGGGCTCGACGGCGAGCGCATGCGCTCGGGCGTCGGCTACTTGATCGGCGCGCTCACCGCGCGCGAGCAGCTGATCCTGCGCCTGCGCTACGGGCTCGGGCGCGAGGAGGAGCACACGCTGGAGCAGATCGGGCAGTCGCTCGGGCTCTCGCGCGAACGCGTGCGCCAGCTCGAGGCACGCGCACTCAAGAAGCTCCGCGAGACGATCCCGGCCCAGAGTCTGCACCCGATCCTCGAACCCTAGCCGCAGCGCAGCGCCCGGTCGCGCGTTCGGACGATCCGATCCGCGCGCGGCCCGCCGCCGATGCGAAGCCCCGTGACGGCATGATCCGCGCGCTCGTCTTCGACTTCGATGGACTGATCGTCGACACCGAATCGAGCGTCTACGAGGCGTGGCGGCGCATCTACGCGCAGCACGGCCAGGAGCTTCCGAAGCAGCGCTGGCAGGCCCGCATCGGCACCGACGGCGCGGCGTTCGACCCGCTCGCCGAGCTTCGCGAGCGCGTCGACCAGCCGCTCGACGTCGAGCGCATCCAGCGCAGCCGCATGGAGTTCCACCGCGCGCAGATCGCGCTGCTCGGGCAGCTGCCGGGTGTTCGCGAGTGCCTCGAGCACGCTCGCGCGAGCTCGCTCGCGACCGCGATCGCGTCGAGCTCGCCGCTCGCGTGGGTGAGCGAGCACATCGAGCGCCTCGGGCTGTCGCACTACTTCGACGCGCTCGTGACGATCGAGCAGGTCGGGGCCGCCAAGCCCGCACCCGATCTCTACCTGCGAGCGACCGAGCTGCTCGAGGTGGACCCCGAGCATGCGATCGCGATCGAGGATTCTCCCAACGGCGTCGCTGCTGCGAAGGCCGCCGGCCTCTACTGCCTCGCCGTTCCGGGGCCGATGACGCGGGACCTCTCGTTCGACGCTGCGGACGCGGTGCTGCACTCGCTCGACGCGCTGCCCGCGCGCGAGTGGATCGCGCAGGCCGCGGTCGCGCGGGCTGCGCGGCGCGCGGCCGTTCGGCTCACTTCGCCGCACCCGTGAGCGCCGCGAACTGCTCCGCGAACACGGCGGGGTCGGCAGTCGGAAAGCCACAGACGTAGTTCTGGCACAGGTACGCGGTCGCGGTTCCATCGCGCGCGATCCGATCCCGCACCAGCGGATTGATCTCGGCGTGGCTCGCGAGCTGCGCGTCGGCGACCGCCGCCACGAGCACGCGATTCGGAAAGAACGCCTTGCGCACGGGCGCGAGCATCGCGTCGAGCCCCGTGCGATCCGGAGGCGCGATGAACACGATCTCGACGCGCGTGCTGAGGTAGAAGTCGAGCGCGAGCAGCATCTCCGCGAGCGTTCCAGGTCGGTCGTCCATCCGATCGCTGAAAGCCGAGAAGATCTGCGTCGCTGCGGCGCCGTAATCGTGGTTTCCCGTGAGCTCCTCGAGGCGCAGCAGATTCAGCGCCGCGACCGAGTTGCCCGACGGGATCGGGCCGTCCTGGCTCGGCTTCTCGCGAGCGAGCAGCAAGCCGACGTCGCCCGCGGTCTGGAAGTAGCCGCCGCCGAGCTCGTCCGCGTAGCGCGCGTCGAGCACCGACTGCAGCTCGACCGCAGCTCGCAGCCAGCGCGGCTGCGAATCCACCTCGTAGACGTCGAGCAGCGCCGCGATCAGGAACGCGTAGTCCTCGAGGAACGCGGGCCCGTCCGTGCGCCCGCCTTGGTAGATCCGCGCGAGCTCGCCGTCGCGGACCATCTCGACCAGGATGAAGTCCGCGGCGCGCGCGGCTGCGCTCACGTAGCGCTGCTCGGCGAGCGCGAGGCCCGCGCGCGCGTACGCGCTGACCATCAGCGCGTTCCACGCCACGAGCACTTTCGAGTCGCGCAGCGGCGGCGGTCGCCGGCTGCGCGCCTCGTAGAGCGCGGCGCGCGCCTTCGCGAGCGCCTCGTCGAACGCGGCGCGCTTCATGCCGAGCTGCGCGGCGACCGAATCCGCGCCGCGCCAGGCGCGCAGGATGCTGCGCCCCTCGATGTCTCCCTGGGGTGTCACGCCGTAGTAGGCGATCGCGACGCGCGCGAGCTCGGGCGGGAGCACGGATTCGATCTCCGCGGGCGTCCAGGTGAAGAACCAGCCCTCCTCGAGCTCGCCGTGCGGGTTGCGGCTGTCCGCATCGGTCGCCGAGTAGAACGCGCCCTCGCTCGAGGTCATCTCACGCGCGACGTAGTCGAGGATCGAGCGCGCGACCGCTGCGAAGTCCGCGCGGCCCGTGAGCTGGGCGGCTTCGAGGTAGATGACCGCGAGCACCGCGTTGTCGTAGAGCATCTTCTCGAAGTGGGGCACGAGCCAGCGCGCATCGGTCGAATAGCGGTGGAAGCCGCCGCCGATCTGATCGTGGATTCCGCCCGCGGCCATCTTCTCGAGCGCGGTCACGACGAGCGCGAGCGCTTCGGGGTCGCGAGCCTGGCGGTGGTGGCGAAGCAGCGCGCGCAGCGGCAGCGACGTGGGGAACTTCGTGTCGCCGCGCGCACCACCCCACTCGCGATCCGCCGCGCCCGCAGCCTGCGACGTCGCGCGATCGAAGACCGAGCGGTCTGGAACCCTCGACTGCTGCGCGAGCTGCCCCGCGAGCTCCTGCTGGATCGCGCCCGCAATCTGCTTCGAGAGCTGCGTGACGCGTGCGCGATCGTTGGTGTAGGCCTCGTGGATGCGCCGCAGCACGTCGAGGAAGCCCGGGCGGCCCGCGACGGACTGTGGCGGGAAGTAGGTGCCGCCGAAGAACGGCTCGCGCTCGGGCGTCACCCAGACGTTGAGCGGCCATCCGCCGCTCTGGCCCATCGCGGACAGCGCAGCCAGGTAGATCGCGTCGACGTCCGGGCGCGCCTCGCGATCGACCTTGATCGCGACGAAGTGCTCGTTGAGGATCGCGGCGGTCGCCTCGTCCTCGAATGACTCACGCTCCATCACGTGGCACCAGTGGCACGCCGCGTACCCGATCGACAGGAAGATCGGCCTGTCGAGCAACTTCGCGCGCGCGAGCGCGTCAGGACCCCATGGGAACCAGTCGACGGGATTGTCCGCGTGCTGGAGCAGGTACGGGCTCGTCTCGCCCGCGAGGCGATTGGGCACGCACCGATGGTACCGGTGTCCCGGACGATGGTCCCGCGTTGCGATAACGCACCGGAGAGTGGAGCGTCATTCGGGAACAACGAACGATTGA
>DASPGF010000411.1:0-3171 GCA_035620755.1 Myxococcota bacterium | reverse complement strand
AGATCGAATCCGCCAAAGTAGGTCCTCCCGGCCTGCGGAAACGCGATGTTGATCTCGCTTTGCGCGTCGCCCACGTTGTCGACACCGAAGTAGATCTGCAGCCGGTCGTCCAGCAGCTCCTGCTCGAGCCGCAGGTCGACGATCGCGAAGTCGTCGAGGTGGTCGGTGAGAAAGGGTGCGTTGCGCGTGTAGACGAGATTGTCGGCGAGATAGCTCAGCGCCGCGCGAAACGTCGTATCGGTCGGGAAACGCACGCGCGCCTCGGCATCGACCTTGTGCCGAGGCCGATTCTCGAGCCGATCGAACGGCGAACCCGAGCTGCGGTCGTGCGCGTCGAGGTAGGTGTAGGCCGTTCGGACGGTCAACGGCGCCCAGGGGCTGCTCAGCAGCTCTAACTCGACGCCGCGCGATTCGAGCTCCTGCCGATTCTGGAACACGTTCGTGTTGTCGTTGCGCTCGATGAAGTCGCGCAGCTCGAGCCAGAAGCCGGTGATGCCGAACGTGGTCGTCTCGCCGATCGGCTGCGAGATGCCCGCCTCGAAGCACCAGCAACGCTCCGAGTCGAGCGAGCCGTTGCCGCCGTTTGCGGCGTAGAGCTGCTGCAGCGAGGGAAAGCGCAGCTTGTGGGCCGCGGACCCGCGCAGCCGCGTGCGCGTCGGCAGGTCCCAGTACGCGCCCGCGAGGAACAGGCTGCCATCGTCGTCGACTCCGCCGTCACCGTCGAGGAACGCGTGCGCGTAGCCGAGGGTAACGCCGACCGCTTCGAGCGGCTTGAGCTCGTACTCGCCGCCGAGCGACCACGCGCTGTAGGCATCGCGCTGGTCGATGCTGCGGAACCCGAAGTTGCCGCCACCGAGGTTCACGTCGCGAATCCTTCCCTCCGAGTCGAACTGCTCGCGGCGGCCATTGACCGCGAGGCGCAGCGCGCCGAGCGCGCCGCCGTCGATGCGCCCGTGGAGAGCGCCGCCGCCCACCAGCGTCGTGCCCTCGAGGTCGAACACGTCGCGAGTGAGCTGGCTGTTGAGCCGCTGGTTGTCGAAGCTCGAGCGATCCTCGGATTGCCGATTGACGAACCCCCACGAGCGCAGGGAGACCCGCTCGCTCGCCTGGAGCTGGCCCGAGAGCTGGCCGGTGAACCCCTCCTCGCGCTCGACGCGCTCGAAGCGCGCGCGCCCGACGTAGGCGGTCTGCTGCTCGACGCGCCAGGGAACTCCGTACTCCGCGTGCTGGTAGTTGAAGAGCGCGTCGACGCGCCCGCGATCGCTGACCGCGTAGCCGGCCTTGGCGAATGCATTTCCCTGCTGCCGGTCGGAGTTGTCGCGCCGATCTCCGTCCTCCAGCGCGGTCGCGTTGAACGATTCGGGAAGCCACCAGCCGTTGCTGTCGTAGAAGCGCCCGGCCGCAAACCCCTCGACGCCGCCGCGCGCACCCGCGATCGACCCCTGTCCGAGGTTCTGGCTTCCGCTTCGGAAATCGCCCGCTGCCTCCGGGTGAAGCCCGGCTTCGCCCGAGCGCGTGCGGATCTGGATGATTCCCGCGATCGGTCCATCGCCGTAGAGCACCGAGCTGTTGCTGTAGGTGACGTCCACGCGCTCGATGATCTGCGTGGGGATCAAGGACGGATCGAATGCGTTGTCCTCGCTCGAGTAGAACGGGACGCCGTCGATCAACGTGAGGATCTGGCGCGTGCGGAGCCCGCGGATGTCGATGCGCGGCGAGCCTTCGCCACCCGTGCGAACGATCAGCGATGGCTGGTGGACGAGCGCCTCGTCGAGCGTGCGCGCGCTCTCCTGCGAGATGTCCTCGCGCGTGATCTCGCGCGTCGTGGTGATCGCCGTGACGACGTCTCGCTGCGACGTCACGTAGACGTCGTAGACGGGAACGGGATCGGCGCTCGCAGACTTCACGTCGAGGGGCGCGGCGGCCGTTGCGACGCCGCCCCGGGCCAGTGCGAGCAGCAGCGCGAGCAACGCGCCGCGCGTGAATCGACGGTCGCGCGGCAACGAATCTCCTCCTCGTCAGTGCTCGAGCGCAAAGTGCAGGCGCATCGCGACCCGAGATGGGACGGGCTCTCCATCGCGTGACGCTGGGTGGAATCGCGCGCGCCGCACGGCGTCGAGAGCTGCGCGGTCGAACGCACTCCCGGCGCTGCGGCGGATGCGCGCGTCCTCCACGCGGCCGCTCGCCGCCACCCAGGCCTCGACGACCACCTCCGCCTCGTCGCCGCGCTCGCGCGCCACGTCCGGGTAGCGCGGTCGGATCTCGGATGCAGGGCGCGCGACGCGCGACGAGTGCGAGCCTGCGAGCTGCGCCTGCCCGTCGTGCGGCGTCGAGCGCGCGCTGCCGCTCGGGGCTTCCGCGTCGTGGGCCGCGCGCTGCATGCCGCCCGCAGTCGGCTCGGTGTCGGCGCGCGCACCCGGGCCGCGCGTCGGCTCGCGCTCGGCGATGGGCACGGGCGCGAGCGGCGATGCCGCTTCGCGGCGCGCCGCGCTCCGCGGAGCCGCGTGCGAATCGAGTCGCCGCGCGCGCGCGGCGCTGCGCTCGCGTGGTTGCGAGCCGCGGCCGTCGGCGAGCGGCTCTGCGCGATCCTCGCGCTGCGGCGCGCCACCGGAACGCGAGAGCAGCTCGACGAATACGAGGTCCGCGCCGAGACCCGCGCCCGCCGCTGCGTCTCGCGGCTGCGTCTGCGATGTGAGCGTGATCGCCGCGAACGCCGCAGCGTGAACGCCGAGCGAGACGCCGAGCGAGCCCGCGATTCCGCGCCGCATGGATTCCTCGCATCAGCGTTATTCCCCGCTGGGTATAACCCTGCTGCGCGCGCGGCGTCAAGTCCCCGGGGTGGCGCGCTCGGCTCGCTCTCAGCGTCTGCGCGCAGCGCGCTTTGCGCGCGTCGCGCGACGAGTCGTCGGGCGCGAGGTGGGCTGCTGCGCGGCGCAGGCGCGCTCGAGCGCCGCGAGATCCCGCGCGATCGCGCGGCTCGCGGCGTGCTCCATCGCGCGGAATCGGCGAACCAGCGCCTCGCCGAATGGCGTCAGGCTCGCGCCGCCACCCGCGTGGCCGCCGGGCGTCGCGACCAGCACCGGCTCCCGAAAGCACTGGTTGAGATCGTCGATCAGCTCCCAGGCGTGCCGATAGGCCATCCCCATCGAGCGCGCCGCGGCGGAGATCGAG
>DASPGF010000410.1:0-3860 GCA_035620755.1 Myxococcota bacterium | reverse complement strand
GCGCGCACGAGCCCGCACGACGCCAACGAGATCTACCGCCAGAAGCTCAACGCGATCGCCATCCGCCTCGAGCGCAACATCGAGGAGAGCGAGGCCGGCGACGCGCCGGGCGAGCGCGGCGGCTCCACGAGCGCGCGCGGGCTGCGCCGCGATCTCGAGCTGATCGACGCGAGCCTGCGCGCGCACCGCGGCGACCGCATCGCGGAGCAGTGGATCCGCCCGCTCCACGAGTGCGTCGGCCTGTTCGGCTTCCGGCTCGTCAGCGTCGATGTCCGCCAGCACGAGGGCCGCCACCGCGAGGCGCGCCGCGAGCTGATCCGGCCCGCGCGCGGGCGCATCGAGGACCTTCCGCTCGACGAGCAGCAGAAGTTCCTCGAGGAGCTGATCCTCGCGCGCGAGCTGCCGCGCTTCTCGGATGCCGACCTGAGCCCCGAGACGCGCGAGGTGCTGGATACCTTGCGCTGTGTCGCCGATGTACCTTGCCGATTCGAGCCGGAGGCCGTGCGCGATCTCGTGATCAGCAACACCGAGAACGCGATCTCCGTGCTCGAGCTGCTCGCGCTCGCGCGCGTCGCGGGCGTGGTGGGGCTTCGCGAGGACGGCGCGCTCGACAGCCGCGTCAATTTCGTGCCGCTGTTCGAGTCGATCGAGAGCATCCGCAGCGCGCCCGACGCGATGGAGCGGCTCTACCGCTCGCCCGCCTACCGCTCGCAGCTCGACGCGCTCGGCATGCGCCAGCAGATCATGCTCGGCTACTCCGACTCGGTGAAGGATGGCGGCTACCTCGCCGCGTGCGCGGCGCTCGACGAGGTGCAGCGCGCGCTCGCCGAGCAGGCGGATCGGCACGGCGTGCACGTCGAGTTCTTCCACGGCCGCGGCGGCACGATCGCGCGCGGCGGCGGCCCGACGCACCGCGCGATCCTCGCACAGCCGCGCGGCACGCTGCGCGGGCGCATCAAGCTCACCGAGCAGGGCGAGGTCGTCTCGATCAAGTACGGCACGATCCCCGCGGCGATCTTCCACCTCGAGCGCATCCTCGCGGCGACCTTCGAGGCCTCGCTTCCCGACGACGCGCTCGCGCCCGCGCGCTCGGTGCCGAAGGCGTGGTCGCATGCGATGCTCGACCTCGCGGCGCTGTCGCGCAGCGCCTACCGATCGCTCGTCTACGAGACGCAGGGCTTCGTCGAGTGCTTCTACGCGATGACGCCGATCGATGAGCTGGCGGCGCTGCAGCTCGGCTCGCGGCCCGCCCGGCGCAGCGACACGCGCCGCATCGAGGCGCTGCGCGCGATTCCCTGGACGTTCGCCTGGAACCAGAGCCGCGTGCTGCTCGGCAGCTGGTTCGGCGCGGGCAGCGCGCTCGCGGGCTGGCTCGCCGAAGCCGGCGAGAGTCGCGCGGCGCGCCTCGCGCGGCTGCGCGCAATGTACCGTCGCTGGCCCTTCTTTCGCGGCGTGGTCGACAACCTGAGCCAGGTGCTCTCGAAGGTCGAGCTGCACATCGCTGCGTGTTATGCGGAGCTGGCGAGCGACGTCCCCGAGGCGCGCGAGATCTTCGCGCGCATCGAGGCCGAGTACCGGCGCACCACGCGCGCGGTGCGAGAGATCTCCGGCGAACGCGAGCTGCTCGCCTACGACCTCGACCTGCGCGAACGGCTCGCGATGCGCGCCCCCTATCTCGGCATGCTCTCGTATCTGCAGCTCGAGCTGCTCGCGCGCAAGCGCAGCCGCGCGAGCGCGGCCGATGACGACGAGATCGACCGCGCCGTGCGCGTCACGATCAACGGCATCGCGGCGGGGCTGCGCAACACCGGCTGAGCGCGCGGATCGAGCGAAACGCCCGCAGCGCGCGGCCTCACGCCCTGCGCGCCGTCGAGCGCCGATCCGATCGCGGGGCGCGCGCTCAGGGCCCCGACCCCGGGGTGGATTCTCCGACGGCGCCGGGCGCGGCGGGCGGTGCTGACTCGGGCGCCGCCTCGGGCGCGGCGGGCGGCGCGGGCCCCGGCGCGGCATCCGACGCGGGACGCGCAGGCCCTGGCGCGGCTTCGAACGCACCGCCCGGCGCGAGCGGCGGCGCCGATTCGGTTTCGGGCTCGACGGGGCTCGGTGCGCCGTCCGCGATCGAGTCCTCCGGTGTTTCCGGCCCGCGGCGCATGATCGAGGCCAGCGATCGGAAGCCGCGCTTCACGAACAGCGGCACGCCCTGCAGCACGACGCTCGCGGGGCCGGCCGACGTCGGCAGCAGGATCGGCTTCACGGTCGGGTCCTCCCAGGGGCCCTTCACCTGGAAGTAGACCGCGACGAGGTTCTCGTCGGTGCCGAGCAGCAGCTGGCTCACGATCGGGATCTTGTCGAGCACGCGGTCGAGCCTGCGAAACAGGAACAGCGCGACCTTGCCGTTCATGTTCCGCGGCTCGGAGACGAGCTCGACCTTGCCCGATGCGAACACGCCGAGCGTCGGCCCGTCGAGGGTGAACTCGTCCGTGTGTACTGCGCCGCCCGAGAACTCGAGCAGTGTCTCGAGCCGCCGGTATTCGATCACCTCGCGCGAATCGAAGTCCTCAATGGCTTCGGTCGCGCGCGACACCGCTGCGACGGGCGGCGCCTTCTTGCGGATCCTGCCGTCGCGCGCGCTGACCTGCAGCAGGCCGCGAAGCGACGCGTAGATCGACGTATCCGGAACCAGCTCGCCCTCGAAGCTGCCCGCGAGATCGACGACGCCGCTGATCTGCTGCGACGGCAGGCCGAACAGCTCGGCGACCCGCGCCGCATCGCCCGCCTCGAGGTCGAAGCTCAGCTGGAACGGAACGGTGTCGCGATGCGAGAGGTCGATCCGGCCGTTGGCTTCGACCACGCCCGTCGGCTCGAGCTCGATCGCGAGGTCGCGGATCCGCACGCGATCGCCCGCCGCGGCGAACTCCGCGCGCGCCGCGCGCTGCCGCCAGACCTCGCGCTCGATTCGCCCGATCGAGAACCGGCCGCGCGCCCAGCGATCCGCGGGAATCGACTCGCCGGGCGTCTCGGCGGGCGGACCCGCGCGCACCTCGACGCGCACCTGCTCTTCGGGCAGGAACAACCACTCGGCGCTGCCGTCGATCGGAACGCCCGCCCAGCGGCCGCGCAGCCGCTCGACGCGCACGCCGCGCTCGCCGGATTCGATCGCAAAGTCGAGATCGCGGATCGGCCAGAGGAACATCGGGTGGTCGAGGAAGTCGAAGTGGAAGTCGATGATGGCCTCGGCCTCCGACGGCGCGGCCTCACCCTGCGGCCGCAGGCTGCGCCAGAGCGTGCCGAGCCCCGAGAGCGCGCCCGCACCCGAAGCGAGCTCGCGCGCCGCGCGATCGCCCGCGAAGAAGTTCGGAAAGCCGTCGACGACGAGGTCGAGGCGCGGCAGCGGCTCGCCGTTGAGCAGCGCGGTGGCGCCGATCACCTTCGCGCGCTTCCCGACCCACTCGACGCGCCCCTTCAGGGCTTCGATGCGGTCGCGCTCACCGACCGCGATCACCGTGTCCGCGAGCTGCGCGCGGAGCTCGAAATTCCGCGGCTGCGTGCGCGCGCGACCCGCGAGGAAATCCTGCCATCCCCCGAGGCTCGCGGCGCCGCTCGCGCGCAGCGACACCAGCCGGCCGCTCTGCACCCGCTCGACGACCGCCGCGGCCTCCTCGCGCTCGATCTCGGGCAGCCATCCGATCAGGTGCCGGATCTGCGCGACCGCGACGTCGTCGAACTCGAGCGACAGATCCGCGAGCGACTCGCTCGCGAGCGGTCGCGTGACGCTGCCGCGAACGCTCAGCTTGGTCTTGGGAGTCGTGATCACAGCCTGGTGTACAGCGATGCTCTCGGGTGTGATCACGAGGCTCGCG
>DASPGF010000409.1:0-2172 GCA_035620755.1 Myxococcota bacterium | reverse complement strand
GTTGTCGTTCCTTTTTCTGTTCGTGTAGACGGGCGTCGCATGGTTGCTACGGGCATCTTGGAAAAAATCGTCAAAGCCCAAAAAGAAGAAATCGCGGCCGCCAAAGCGGCGCGGCCGGATGCCGAGCTACGCGCCATGCTGGCCGATGCGCCGCCGGTGCGGGATTTTTTCGCGGCGCTGGCGGCCGAGGGACCCATCAAGCTGATTGCGGAGGTGAAAAAAGCGAGCCCGTCGGCCGGTGTGATCCGCGCCGATTTCGATCCCGTGAGCTGCGCAAAGGCCTATTTTGAGGGCGGCGCGGCGGCGATCTCGGTGCTGACCGACGCGCGCGATTTCGGAGGCCGGCTCGAGTATCTCGATCTCGTCCGGCGCGCGGTTCCCCTGCCGCTGCTGCGCAAGGACTTCGTGGTCGATCCCTACCAGATCGACGAAGCGCGCGTCGCGGGTGCCGACGCGGTGCTGCTGATCGCCGCGGCGTTCCCGGGCGCGTCCTCCGCCGCGCAGCTTCGGCCGTTGATGGAGCGCGCGGCCGCGCTCGCGCTCGACGCGCTCGTCGAAGTCCACGACGAGCGCGAGCTCGCGGTCGCGCTCGAGTGCGGATCGGATCTGGTCGGCATCAACAACCGCGACCTCGCGAGCTTCGAGATCGATCTCGGCGTGAGCGAGCGCCTCGCGCGGCAGGTGCCCGAGGCGGTCGTGATCGTCGCGGAATCTGGCATCTTTACGGCACACGACGTCGCGCGACTGGAAGCCGCGGGAGCCGATGCGTGCCTGGTGGGAGAGGCGTTGATGCGAGAGCCGGATTTGGCGCTCGCACTGCGCGAGTTGAGGAGGGAGTCGCAGTCGTGACAGGGAATGTTCGGATCAAGATCTGCGGGATCACGCACGCCGACGACGCAGAGATGGCCGTCGCGGCCGGCGCGGATCTGATCGGGTTGAACTTCGTGCGCGGCTCGCCGCGCATGCTCGACGTCAAGACCGCAATCGCGATCGCGGAGCGCGTCGACGGGCAGGTCGAGCGGGTCGGTGTGTTCCAGGACGCCGACGACGACGAGATCGCGCGCATCCTGCGCCGGGTCGAGCTCGAGCGGATTCAGTTCCACGGCAACGAGACCGAGGAGCAGGTCGAGGCGGTCGATCTTCCCGTGATCAAGGCGCTTCGCGGCGCGGACCTCGAAGCCGCGGAGGGCTTCCCGGGCACGATGCTGCTGCTCGACCATCCGAGCGAGGGAGGTGGCCGCGGCGTGGCCTGGAACTGGAGCGACGCGGCGGCGCTGATCGAGCGCGGTCACGACGTGATCATCGCGGGCGGGCTCAATCCCAACAACGTCGGCGACGCGCTGCTCAGCCTCGGCGACCTGCTTCCCTGGGGTGTCGACGTCGCGTCGGGTGTCGAGAACGCGGGCTACCGCAAGGACCCCGCCAAGATCGAGGCCTTCATCGCGGCGGTGCGCAAGGCGGAGAACGCGGGCGGATGAGCGCGGGAGACGTGCCGGGCCGCTTCGGCGAGTACGGGGGCCGCTACGTGCCCGAAGTGCTGGTCGCGGCGCTCGAAGAGCTCGAGAGCGCCTATCCGCAGATCTGCGCGCGCCCCGATTTTCGCGCGGAGCTCGACGAGCTGCTGTCGCGCTATGCGGGCCGCCCCACGCCCCTGACGTTCGCGCGGCGCATGACCGCCGATCTCGGTGGTGCGCGCATCTACCTCAAGCGCGAGGACCTTGCGCACACGGGCGCGCACAAGGTGAACAACGTGCTCGGGCAGTGTCTGCTCGCGCGCCACATGGGAAAGCGGCGCGTGATCGCCGAGACGGGCGCGGGGCAGCACGGCGTCGCGACGGCGACGGCCTGCGCGCTCCTCGGGCTCGAGTGCGAGGTCTTCATGGGCGAGGAGGACGTGGCGCGCCAGGCGCTGAACGTCTTCCGCATGGAGCTGCTCGGTGCGCGCGTGCACTCGGTCGCGAGCGGCTCGAAGACGCTCAAGGATGCCATCAACGAGGCGATGCGAGACTGGGTGACGCACGTGCGCACCACCTACTACTGCATCGGCTCGGTGATGGGCCCGCACCCGTATCCGACGATGGTGCGCGACTTCCAGCGCGTGATCGGCGTCGAGGCGCGCGAGCAGATGCTCGAGTCGGAGGGGAGGCTGCCCGATGTATTGATCGCGTGCGT
>DASPGF010000408.1:0-3900 GCA_035620755.1 Myxococcota bacterium | reverse complement strand
CTGGTCGAGCGCGGCTCGCTCGGCCTGCTCGCGCGACTCGAGGGCGAGGTCTCGGGCGAGGCGCTGCTCGCGACGCTTCCGGGCATCGGTCCCGAGCTCGCGGCGCGCATCCACGAGGAGCTCGCGATCGACTCGCTCGAGGAGCTCGAGCTCGCGGCGCACGATGGCAGGCTCGAAGGCGTGCGGGGCTTCGGCCCGCGGCGCGTGCGCGCGGTGCGCGAGTCGCTCGCGGCGACGCTCGGCCGTTCGACGCGCCATCGCGCGCGCCGTCTCGCGCGACGCGTGACCGCGGCCGCGGATACGCGCGCCACCGAGGCAGCCGCGCGGCCGTCCGTCGTGAGCCTGCTCGCCGTCGACGCGGACTACCGCGCGCGTGCCGAAGCGGGCGAGCTGCGCCGCATCGCGCCGCGCCGCTTCAACCCCGAGGGAGAGGCCTGGCTCCCGATCCTGCACGCCGAGAAGGAGGGCTGGCACGTGACGGCGCTGTTCTCGAATACCGCGCGCGCGCATGAGCTGAAGAAGACGCGCGATTGGGTGGTGATCTTCTACGAGCGAAACGGTGACGAGGGTCAATGCACGGTGGTGAGCGCGCCGCGCGGAGCGCTCGCGGGCAAGCGCGTGATCCGCGGCCGCGAGCCCGAGTGCGAGGCGCTCTACGCGCCGCGCGCGGGCCGCACGAGGTTGGGCTTCGCGGCCGCGCGGCGCTCCGCATCGACCCCGAGCAAGGGGCCCGCGACGTGACCGCGCGGCGCAAATCGAAAGGCAGCGGAAAATCGAGCCCGCGCAGCCAATCGAAACGCAAACGCGATCCGAGCACGCGCCGTGGGTCGGAAGGCGAGCGCGCTTCGAGCACACGCAGTGAGTCCGACAGCCTCGGATCGATCGAGATTCCCGCCGATCGCTACTGGGGCGCGCAGACCGAGCGCAGCCGCAGGAATTTCGCGATCGGCGACGAGCGCTTCCCGCGCGAGTTCATCCGCGCGCTCGGACTGATCAAGCGAGCCGCGGCTTGCGCGAACGCACAGCTCGGCGCGCTCTCGGACGCCAAGCGGCGCGCGATCTGCGAGGCGTCCGATGAGGTGATCGACGGCGCGCTCGACGCGCACTTTCCGCTGGTGGTGTGGCAGACGGGCTCGGGCACCCACACCAACATGAACGCGAACGAGGTGATCGCGAACCGCGCCAACCAGCGGCTCGGCGGCGCGCTCGGCGCGAAGCAGCCCGTGCATCCCAACGACGACGTCAACCGCAGCCAGAGCTCGAACGACGTGATTCCCAGCGCGATGCACGTTGCGGCGAGCGAGCAGATCCAGGCGCAGCTGCTGCCCGCGCTGCGCGGCCTGCGCGATCAGCTCGAGCGCAAGGCGCGCGAGTTCGAGCCGGTCGTCAAGCTCGGGCGCACGCACCTGATGGACGCGACGCCGCTGCGCGCGGGCGACGAGTGGGCGACGTTCGCGCGGCAGCTCGGCGCCGCCACGCGCGACGTCGAGCGCGCGCTCGATGCGCTCTTCGATCTTCCGCTCGGCGGCACCGCGGTCGGGACCGGCCTCAACGCACCCGCGGGCTTCGATCGCGCGGCGGTCGCGCTGCTCGCGCAGGCCACGGGCCTCGGCTTCCGCGCTGCGCGCGACAAGTTCGATGCGATCGCGGGCCACGCTGCCATCGCCGCCGTGCACGGCGCGCTGCGCGGCGTGGCGATCGCGCTGCTCAAGATCGCGAACGACGTGCGCCTGCTCGCATCGGGACCGCGCGGCGGCCTCGGCGAGCTCGCGCTGCCCGCGAACGAGCCCGGCAGCTCGATCATGCCCGGAAAGGTCAACCCGACCCAGTCCGAGGCACTCATCATGGTGTGTATCCAGGTGATCGCGAACGACGTCGCGGTGAGCATCGCGGCTGCGGGCGGCCAGCTCCAGCTCAACGCCTGCAAGCCGCTGCTCGCATTCGATCTGCTCAATTCGATCCGCTGGCTCGCCGCTGCGGCGCGCAGCTTCGGCGAGCACTGCATCGCGGGCATCGAGCTGCGCCGCGCGACGATCGAGCGGCAGCTCTCGCACTCGCTGATGCTCGCGACCGCGCTCGCGCCGCGCATCGGCTACGACGCCGCGGCGCGCGTGGCGCAGAAGGCGCACGCGGAGAACACGACGCTGCGCGACGCCGCGATTGCGCTGGGCGTGATCGACGCAGCCTCGTTCGACGAGCTGGTGCGCCCCGAGGCGATGCTCGGCCCGGCCGACCGCGCGCCGCGCGATTGACATGAAACCATTTGGTGTCGAAGCGTCGAGCTTGCGCGCATCGAATTCGCAGAGAATCCGTCTCTGGCTTGGTGGCTGTCGCGGCCGCGGCCTGCGTCACAGCTCGCGCTACGCGATCGCGTCGAACCCCGAGAAGCGCGCGTCGCGCAGCCGCTGAACGGCGTCCGCGTCGAGCCGGTCGATCGAGGGCCCGAATGCCACCACGTAGACGCCTCGATTCTCGCCCGTCGCGTCGCTCAGCGCGAATGCCGCGACCTGCTCGTCGGGATCGCTCATGCCCTCGAAGCGCGCGACCTCGTCGATCTGGAGCTGCTCGGGCCGATACACGCGGCCGCTGCGCACATCGCGCAACCCCCCATCCACCGCGCGAAACCCTCCCGTGTAGCCGCGCCGCGCAAAGCACTCGATCGCCGCCGCGAGCGTTCCTTCCTCCATCTCGTATTCCCCGATCGTCTGCGAGCCAGCGCGCTCACGCCCATCGCCTCGCGCGTCCGACCATAGCCAGTGATCGATCTGCAGTCGCGCCCCGCAGGGAAGACGCGAGCCGCGCAATCCGGGGCCCCTTGAGTCATGGCCGTGTGGCTCGCTGAACTGATTCCGCTGGACTTGTTGCGGAATGGCATGCGAGAGTGGACGCTGGAAAGGGTTGCTCTCGCGACCCCGCGGCTCGAACCAGGAGGTGGTCCATGGCAGCGCAGCTTACGCGGCACATTGCGACACTGTTAGGCCTGACCTGCTTGCTCGCCCGCGATGCGGTTGCGCTGATCACCGTCGGGGCGGTCGACACGGATGGGTTTGCCGAAGACGTGGAGATCGCGGCTTCGACGGCATATGTGGCAGACGGAGCCAACGGGCTGCGCGTGATCGACGTGTCCGATCCGAGCGCGCCCGCCGAGATCGGCGCGGTCGTCACGTCCGGTTACCATTTGGACGTGGCCCTTGCGGGCGATATCGCCTACGTCGCAAGCCTCTTCACTGGCTTGGAGCTGATCGATATCTCCGACCCCGCGGCGCCGTCGTGGATCAGCTCGCTCGGCACCCCGGACCATGCGCGAGGCCTCACGGTTGCGGACGGATTCGCGTACGTCGCCGCGGGCGCGTCCGGCCTGCGCCTGATTCGCGTCTCGAATCCGAACGTGCTCAGCGAGCGCGGCGCAGTCGACACACCGGGCTTCGCACACGACGTCGCAGTCGCCGCGAGCCTCGCCTACGTGGCCGATGGCCCCGCGGGCCTGCGCGTGGTCGACGTCTCGAATCCCTCGCAGGCGAGCGAGATCGGCTTCGCCGAAACGCCGGGTGATGCGCGCGGCATCGCACTGGTGGGAGGGCTCGCCTACGTCGCCGACGGCCCGGGAGGCCTGCGCGTGATCGACGTCTCGAATCCTGCGGCGCCCACGGAGGTCGGATTCAGGACTTTCGGGTTCCGGTCCAGCGTGAACGACGTCGTCGTGGTGGGGGCGGTCGCTTACGTGGCCGATCAGACCTGGGGGCTGCGCGTGGTCGATGTCTCGGACCCGGCTGAGCCGACGCAGATCAACTCGATCGGCACGCCCGGCGCAGCACTGGGTTTGGAAGCGAGCGGGGACTTTGCGTATGTCGCGGATCAGACCTCGGGTGTGCGAGTCATCCGCATCAGCGAGCCGCACTT
>DASPGF010000407.1:0-6469 GCA_035620755.1 Myxococcota bacterium | reverse complement strand
GCTGCCTGCCTCGAGCGCGGCCGTCGCGCCGGGCTGCATGGTGGCGACCAGCGTGTCCGATTTGACGCGGACCTGTGCGTCGAGCCGGCCGTTGAAGATGCGCCGCGAGAGAACCAGCGCGCCCGCGTCGAACGCGACGTCCGAGCAGTCGCTCACGAACGCCGCGTCGAGCGCGGCGGCGATCCGCGGAGCGACGTCCCAGCCGCTCGGCGTGTTCGAGAACAGGATCACGTCGGCGCCCGAGGCCGCGATCGCCGCGCGGATCGCCGCATTCGCGCTCTCCACGCAGTAGTTCGCGAGCAGCGCGTGGTCGACCGCGAACACCTTGCCGCCACCGCGCTTCGAGAAATCGTCGGCGAGCCCGCGGATGTCGTGACCGAGCACGGCGCTCGCGATCCCGCGGCCGGTCGCGCTCGCGATCCGCTGGGCGAACGCGGCGAGCTCGAAGCTCGCCTCGCGAATCTGCCCGCCCTGGATCTCTGCGACGATGAGGATGCTGCCCATCGGTTCACTCCCGTTCTGGTATGGGTCGAATCGCGCCGCTGCGCATCGCCGGAGCGCGGCTAGAGAAGGCCGAGCTCCTTGATTCGGCCGAGCAGGCCCGCGGCGATCTCGCTCGGCGAGCCGCTGATGATCTCCGCGCCCTTGCGCTTGGGCGGCGTGCTCACGCGCTCGATCGCGATCTTCGCGCGCGCGGCGCCGACCTGATCCGCGACGCCGAGCTCTTCGAGCGACTTCACGTCGAGCGGCTTCTTCTTCGCGGCCATGATGCCCTTGAGCGACGCGTAGCGGACCTGGTTGAGCCCCGTCTGCACCGCGACGAGGCAGGGGCACTGCAGCTCCACGACCTCGTGGGCGCCGCCCTCGACCTCGCGGTCCACGCGCACGAGCCCGTTCTCGCGGCTCAGCTTGAGCGCGGCCGAGGTGTGGGGGATGCCGAGCAGCTCCGCGAGCATCGGCGGAACGGCCGCGAAGTTTCCATCGTCGGCCATCAAGCCGGTGAAGATCAGGTCCGGGCGCTCGGCGCGCGCGACGGCGGCGAGGATCTTCGCCACACCGAGCGCATCGGAGCCCTCGGCGCCGTCGCCTTTGACGTGGATCGCGCGATCCGCGCCCATGCCGAGCGCGTTGCGCAGCGCCTGGCTCACGCGATCGGGACCGATCGATACGGCGACCACCTCGCACTCGCCCGCGTCCTTCACGCGCAGCGCCTCTTCGAGCGCGTAGCTGTCGTAGCTGTTGATCTCGAACTTGAGGTTGTCTTCCTGGATCCAGCTTCCGTCGGGCCGGACCTCGAGGCGCGCATCCTGGTGGGGAACCTGCTTGAGGCAGACCATGATCTTCATGGGGGTCGGGCCTCCGAGATTGCGGGAGTTGCGCACAGCGGCCGCGCACGGGACGCGGCGAGGCGCGAAAGCGCGGGGACACTACCCGAGGCCGCGAGCGATGACAAGCAGCCCGCGCCGAGCGAGAGCTGCGGCGCGCTGCGACAGCGCGCGGTCGCGGGCGGTCGGTGCCGCGTTGGCGCTAGATTCCGTCGGCAGCAGAGCTCGAGCGCGCCGCGCCGCGATCCGCGCTGCGCGGCGGCGAGCGAGCCGGGAGGAGCGAGCAGCGGTGCGCGCCGACAAGGCTCTGCGTTGGGCACGATGCGCGATCTCGGTCGCAGCCGCGCTCGGGAGCGTCTCGGCGCTCGGCGCCGAGCCGCCTGCCGGGCGAGCGCAGCCCGAGCGCATCGCCGATCTGCCGCAGCTCGACCCGAGCGATACGACCCACGTCCATCGGGTCGTGCTGATCACCGCGGATTCGCTGAGCCCCGCGAGCATCGAGCTCGAGCCGGGGCAGCTGGTCGCGTGGATCAGCTACGCGCCCGGACCCTCGACGGTGGTCTTCGAGCGCGAGGTCGCGCGCTCGATGGTCTGCCACAAGCGCGTCAACTTCGAGTTCGAGCGCGGAGAGCTGCGCTCGGCGCCGATCGAGGCAGGGGAGTTTGCGAGCTTCTGCGAGCTCGCGCCCGGCCGCTACCGCTACCGGGTCGAGCGCTCCGCGCCCTCGGAAGCGGCGCGAGCCGAAGCGCCCGAGCCGCTGGCGGGCGAGATCGTCGTCGGGAGTGAATGACGCGCCGCGTTTCGCGCTCGGATCAGGTGTCGGCGACCTTCTGGATCCACGCGTGGATGCAGGCGAGCAGCTCGGCGCGCACCTCCTCGTCGCTGCGCGGAGACTTCTTCAGCACGGAGAAATGCTGATCCGCCTCGGCGATCACCTGCAGTGCCGTCGGCGCGCCCACACGCGTCAGGATCGCGCGCAGCGCGTCGAGGTCGCAGCTGCGATCGCGCTCACCCTGCAGGAACAGCATCGGCGAGATCACGCGG
Source organism: Myxococcota bacterium (assembly GCA_035620755.1). Classification (GTDB taxonomy): domain Bacteria; phylum Myxococcota_A; class UBA9160; order UBA9160; family SMWR01; genus JACZVU01. Next base: position 4,100 of record DASPGF010000407.1, on the reverse strand, counting down.
AACAGCTCCTCGGGCTGGACCAGCTCGGGCCGCCCGCTCGGATGCAGCGGAAAGCCCATGAAGAAGGTGCCGTCGACGCGCACGCGCGCGCCCGCGAGGCTCGCGGCCGTGGCGCCGCCGATGCCCTTTCCGCCGAGGAACAGCCGCGCGGGAGCGGCGTTGGGATCGCGCGCGAGCATCGCAATCGCCGCGCGAAAGGTTCGCTGCAACACTTCGGGCGAATCGGGGCGCTTCTTGGCGCCTTCGCCGAACGGAAAGTTGAAGCGGAGCGTGAGACAGCGGCGCTCGGTGAGCGCGCGCTGCAGGAACTCGAGCACGGGATCGGTCAGATCGCGCCCGGCGCCGTGGGCGAGCACCACCCCCACGCGCTGGCCGGTGGGCCACCACTGGGGCACGCCGAGCACCGCGGAGACTTCGGTCACGCCGCGCGCGGATTCGCGGAGCGGAATCCTCAGCTCTTCGAATCGCGCAGCCGGCTCGACCAATTCATCCCTCCGGGGGCGCTACTCTATCTCAATCGACTGGCATCGGGGAGGGGCCGACACACCTCGGCGACGCGGGGTCGAGACCGCAACTCCTTGGAGTATCGATGAAAAAGGTGTTGATCACGGGGATCTCGGGCGGGCAGGGCCGGCTGCTGGCGAGGCGCCTGATGGACCGCTTCGAGATCTGTGGCATCGACCGCGTGCGCTGGGATGGACACCCGCGGGGGGTCCGGCTCGAGATCGTCGATCTGCGCAAGAAGAAGGTCGCGGACGTATTCCGCAGCCAGCGCCCGAGCTGCGTGGTCCACATGGGCTTCATCGAAGACTTCCGCGTCAAGGAGCGCGAGCGCCACGACGTCAACGTCACGGGCACCAAGCAGCTGCTCGATCACTGCGTGCGGCACGGCGTCGAGAGCCTGGTCGTGCTGTCGAGCGGCTACGTCTATGGCGCGATCCCCGAGAACCCCTATCGGATCGACGAGGATTCGCCGCTCTCCGCGAGCCGCTCCTATCCCGAGATCCGCGATCGCGTCGAGGTCGACGCGCTCGTCACCGCATTCCTCTGGCGCTACCCGCAGATCCGCACCTGCGTGCTGCGGCCCGTGAACGTACTCGGCTACTACGCGCACTCGATGATCAGCGCCTATCTGCGAGAGCGCCGCGTCCCGACGGTGATGGGCTTCGATCCGATGATGCAGTTCATCCACGAGGAGGACCTGAGCGCGGCGATCGCGCTCGCGGTGGATCACCGGCTGCAGGGCGTGTTCAACGTCACGGGCCCGGGGGAGGTGCCGCTGCGCGTCGCGATTCGCGAGGCGGGCGCCGAAGCGTGGCCGATTCCCGAGCCGATCCTGCGCGCGCTGTTCCGCCGGCTGTTCAGGATGGGGCTCTCCGCCTATCCGTCCGGCGCGATCGACTTCCTCAAGTTTCCGATCACGCTCGCGGGCGAGCGCTTCATCGACGCGACGGGCTTCGCGCCGCACTTCGGGCTGCGCGAGACGCTGCTGAGCGTGAGGGGCTGAGCGGTGTCGCGCTCGAGCGCGCTCGAGGCGCTGGTCGACTTCGCGGGCGCGATGCTGCCGCTGCGCGCGCGCGATCTGCAGCGGACGATCGACGACCACCTGCGCGCGATCCCGAATCGACTGAACGAGTACGGCTACGACCCCTACGGAATGAGCCCCGCGTTCATGCGGCGCGTGCTGCTGCCGTTCGCGCTGCTCTACCGCTACTACTTCCGCGTCGAGGTCTCGGGCATCGAGCGGCTACCCGCCGGGCGCGTGCTCGTGGTCGCCAACCACGCGGGACAGCTGCCGTTCGACGCGGCGATGCTCGCGATGGCGCTGCTGATGCACGCGCAGCCGCCGCGCATCGCGCGTTCGATGGGCGAGTTCTGGGTTCCGCGGCTGCCGTGGGTGAGCGTGCTCGCCGCGCGCACGGGCACGCTCGTGGGCACGCCCGAGAACTGCGCCCACATGCTCGCGAACGGCGAGTGTGTGCTCGCCTTTCCCGAAGGCGTGCGCGGCATGAACAAGCTGTTCACGCAGCGCTATCGCCTGCAGCGCTTCGGGCTGGGCTTCATGCGGCTCGCGCTCGAGACCGGCGCGCCGATCGCACCCGTCGCGATCGTCGGCTCCGAGGAGCAGCAGCCGAGCTTCGCGAACCTCGAGCGGCTCGCGCACGCGTTCGGCGCGCCCGCGCTGCCGATCACGCCGACCTTCCCTTGGCTCGGACCGCTCGGCCTGTTGCCGCTGCCCGTCAAGTACCGCATCTACTTCGGCGAGCCGATGCGCTTCGAGGGCGAGGCGTCCGACGACGAGGCAGCCACCGAGGCGAAGGTCGCACAGGTGAAGGCCGCGATCGGCGCGATGCTCGAGCGCGGGCTGCGCGAGCGCGAGGGGATCTTCCGATGAGCGCGCCGCGCGACACCGATCAGCGATGCGAGGGAGGCGACCGATGAGCGCGCCGCGCGACACCGATCAGCGATGCGAGGGAGGCGGCCGATGAGCGCGACGCAAGGTCCGGAGCGCGAGCGCGTCGTGATCGAGCTCAACCCGAAGGAGCAGCGGCTCTACGACCGGCTGCGCGCGCGGGTCGTGAGGGCGCGCCCGGGCGCTCGCTCGGGCTTCCTCGACGTGCTCTTGCTGCTTCCCGATCTCGCCGTGCTGCTGCTGCGCCTGCTGCGCGATGCGCGCGTGCCGCTGTTCTGCAAGGCGATCGCCGTGATCGGCATCGGGTACGCGCTGTCTCCGATCGACCTGATCCCGAGCCTGTTGGTCGGCCCTCTCGGCCTCGTCGACGATCTGCTCGTGGTCTCGGCTGCGCTCTCGAAGATCCTCAACCAGGTCCATCCCGACATCGTGCGCTCGCACTGGCCGGGCCAGGGCGACGCGCTCGACGCGATCCAGCGTGCGGCGCGCTGGTCGGCGACCGTGCTCTGGGAGCGTCTTCCGAAGCAGCTGCGCGGCGGCGACTGAGCGCTCGACCGCGCAGCGGCGGTAGCCGATGGGCTGGCGCCGACGCGTCACGCCTCGACGGGCGCGGAGCGCAGCGCGAGCGCGCGCAGGTGCTCCGCGCGCTCGCTCGGGATGCGGCGCACCCGGCCCTCGCGATCGACCATCGCGTGGACGGTCGCCGCCGTCGCGACGCATTCGCCGTTGCAGTGGAGCGCATAGGCGAAGCGCAGCGACGCGCCGCGCACCCAGTCGAGCCACACCGCGATCTCGACCACGTCGTCGAAGCGCGTCGGCCGGCGATAGTCGACCTCGAGCTGTGCGGTCGCGTAGTGGAGGCCCTGCTCGGCGTATACACGGTAGGGTTGATCGTGCTCGTCGAGCCAGTGCACGCGCGCGAGCTCGAGCTGGCGCACCGTGTTCGAGTGATGGACGATGCCCATCGCATCGGTCTCGAAGAACGCCACGCGGTGTCGGTAGCGCGACACGCTCGCGCGCGGCGGTGGTGTTGCCGGCGCGCTCGCCATGGCTAGAAGCGGTCCTTCTGGGCGCGGATGCGGCCGAGATCCGCGGCGTCGCGCGCGCGCAGGAACGGGTTGGTGCGGCGCTCCTCGCCGATCGTCGAGGGGATCGTCATCTCGGCGGGTGTCGCATCGCGCCAATCGTCGGCGCGCTTCGCGCGGATCGCGCGCACCTGCGCGAGGCGCGCGCGGATGTCGGTGTTGTCGGGCTCGACGTGTGCGGCGAACACGAGATTGCTCTCGGTGTACTCGTGTCCGCAGTACACGCGCGTCGCGTCGGGCAGCGCTCCGAGGGTCTCGACGAGCGCGCAGAACATCATCGCGGGCGTGCCTTCGAACAGCCGCCCGCAGCCCGCGGCGAACAGCGTGTCGCCGCAGAAGACCGCCGCGGCGGCATCGAAGACGTAGGCGATGTGGCCCCGGGTGTGCGCCGGGATGAACAGCACCCGGGCGCCCTGCCGCCCGACCTCGACGCGGTCGCCCTCTTCGAGGCCGTCGGTGAGGCCCGGCAGCCGGCCGGAGTCCGAGGCGTGGCCGAAGACCGGCGCGTCGTAGCGCTTGGCGAGCTCGGGGTTCGCGGCGGAGTGGTCGAGGTGGTGGTGCGTGGAGAGCACCTTCACGACCTTCACGCCGAGCGCATCGAC
>DASPGF010000406.1:0-4229 GCA_035620755.1 Myxococcota bacterium | reverse complement strand
ACGCGGAGAGCCGTTTCGACTACCCGTTCCTGGCCGACGGGCTGTCGGGCATCCTGATGCGCTTCGGCGTGGATCGGATCGACGCGTTCGTGCTGCCCTCGCTCGCAGCCTCGATCGCGCTCGTCGCCCTGCTCGTGGCCTTCTATCAACGCGTGCTCGGCTCGCCGCGGCTCGTGTTCCTCGCCTGCGTGCTGTTCTTCGCGAACGGCGGCATGGGCTTCGTCGCGTTCGCGGACGAGCTCGCGCGCAACCCCGCGTGGGAAACGCTGCTGCTTCCGCCGCGCGAGTACACCTACTTTCCCGATCAACACGTCTGGTGGATCAACATCGTCTCGTCCGAGCTGCTGCCCCAGCGCGCGCTGTTGTTCGGGCTGCCGCTCGGCTTGGCGGTGCTGATGGTCCTGCGACGCTGGAGCGAATCCGATTTCGCGCACGCCTCGCTCGCGAAGATCGCAGCGCTCGGCGGCCTCGCATCGGTTCTCGTGGTCACCCACATGCACTCCTTCCTCGCGCTCGTCGTGCTGTGTACATGCTGTCTGCTCTTCGACCGCCGAAACGCCTCGCGCTGGCTGCTGTTCGCGGCCTGCGCAGGGCTGCCGTCGAGCCTGCTCTTCGCGCTGGTGTATGCCGGCAGCGAAGCCACCAGCGCGATCGCCTGGTATCCGGGCTGGCTCACCCATCCGTCGGAGCCGCACGACATCTCGCTGGGGCGGTTCCTCTGGCTCAACTGGGGCGTATCCCTGCCGCTCGCAGCCGTCGCGGTGCTGCGCTTCCGCTCATACCGCGATCCGCTGGTGGTCGGTGCGCTCGTGCTGTTCGCGCTGTGCTTCCTGGTGCGCTTCCAACCGAACGTCTGGGACAACACGAAGCTGCTGACCTGGAGCCATCTGCTGCTCTGCGCCCCAGTTGCGCGCTACCTCGGAGCGCTCGGGTCGCGACCCGCGCTGATCTCGCGCTTCGCAGCGGGCGCACTGTTCGCATTTGCGGTCGCCTCGGGCGCGCTCGACCTGCTGCGCATCACGCGCACCGATGCCGTCGCGCATCGCATGTGGACGAGCGAGGAGATCGCGCTCGCCGATGCGCTCCGAGGCATCTCCGAGCCGACGTCGCTGGTGCTGTGCTCGGACGATCACCACCACTGGGTGCCGGCGCTGAGTGGCCGTCAGATCCTGCTCGGCTATCGGGGCTGGCTCTCGAGCTATGGCTTGGATTACCGCGTGGTCGAGCGAGACGTGCTTGCGATGCTCCGCGGCGCCGCGGATGCCGAGTCGCTGCTCGCCCACTATGGAGTCGATTTCGTGGTGATCGGCGAGAGCGAGCGGCGAGATTTCGCTGCGGACGCGAGCTACTTTGAGCGCCGCCACGAGCTGATCCTCGAGCGCGCGGGCAACCAGGTGTTCCGCGTGCTCCGGCCTCGGGATGGGGAGAGAGACCGCCGATGAGCGGACGCGAGCGCGAGCCCGCAAATAGCGCGCGCGCGGCAGCGCAAGCGCGCATCCTCGACTGGATCGAGGCCGTGCTCTGGCTCGCGCTGCTCGTCGTCGGCAGCACAGTCGCGCTCGCAGTGCTTCGCGACGTCGAGTCGCGAGGCCGGCCTCGCGGGCCCGTAGCACCCGCACCGACCGGCCTGATCGAGGCCGAAGACCTCGCGCTCGTCGCGAAGAGCCGCGACTTCTCGTTCTGGCTGCAGCCGTCGTCGGATTTCCCCGACGGCCACTGGTCGAAGGACGGGCACATGTTCGCGAGCAACACGGTCGAGGGCGACTGGGTCGAGCTGCGACTCCCCGACCGCGAGCCCGGTCGCTACGCGATCGAGCTGTTCCTCACCAAGGCCGCCGATTACGGCGTGGTCGCGGTGAGCGTGAACGGGGCGCAGATCGCGCAGTTCGACCTCTGGACGCGGATCGGAGTGCTGCCGACCGGCGCGCTGCCGCTCGGCGAGATCGCGTTGAGCGGCCACGGCGACGTGCTGCGGCTCGAGGTCGTCGGGAAGAATCCGAACGCGTCGGCGCCCCACTACCAATTCGGAGTCGACGGCGTGCGGCTCAGCGCCGCGCCTCCCGCCGCAGCCATGGACGACGAGGCGGGCGCGCCGGGCGCTGCCCCAGCGACCGCGGAATCGACCTCGAGCGAACCGGAGCGCGATCGAGCCGGGAGCGATGGCGAGTAGCTGCGCGACCGCGATCGTCGTGCCGTGTTTCAACGAGGCGAAGCGAATCGACGCAGCCGCCTTCGAGCGCTTCGCGAGCGAGGCGCCCGACGTCGCGTTCTGCTTCGTCGACGACGGCAGCCTGGACGCCACGCGGCAGATCCTCGAGGCGCTCGCCGCGCGGCTCCCGGGGCGCGCCGAGGTCGTGGTGCTGGAGCGGAATTCGGGCAAGGCCGAGGCCGTTCGGCGCGGCGTGAACCGCGCACTGGAGCGCGCGCCGCGCTACGTGGGGTACTGGGACGCGGACCTCGCGACGCCGCTCGCGGTGGTCCAGGAGTTCAGCCGCCTGCTGGACCGAGACCCCCGGCTGCGGATGATCATGGGCGCGCGGGTGCAGCTGCTCGGCCGTCGCATCGAGCGCAGCGCCCTGCGCCACTACGCGGGGCGCATCGCCGCGACCGCGATCTCGACCGTGCTCGGGCTGCGCGTCTACGACACCCAATGCGGCGCGAAGCTGTTTCGCGCGGACGCCGCGCGCGAGCTGTTCCGCGAGCCGTTTCGCACGCGTTGGATCTTCGATGCGGAAATCATCGCCCGGCTGATCGCGCAGCTGCGGCAGCCGACCGACCCCGCCGCGAGCGAAGTCGTCTACGAGTTTCCGCTCCAGACCTGGATGGATGTGCGCGGCTCGAAGATCCGCCCGCGAGACTATCTGCGAGCCTTCGTCGATCTGCTGCGGATCTACGCGCACTACGTGCGGCCGGGCCGCGCGCAATGACGAGGTCGCGACGCCTGGATCAGCGCGTCGTGCGACGCCGGGCGCGAAGCAGCGCGAGCGCAAGCGCGCCGGACGCGACCTGGAGCAGCGCTCCCGGCTCGGGCAGCGTGACCGTCACCGTGACCGAGTAGGCGCCCTGCTCGAAGTGCGCGCCGTCGAACGGGTTCGCGCTGAAGCCCGTGACGCCGACGAAGTACTTGCCGTTCGACCCGACTCGAAACCGGCATAGCGACCCGAACCCGGTCGGGAAGGCATCGAGATCGTTGTTGAACGAATCGTCACCGATGCACCGCACCGTTCCGTTCGAGCTGAAGATTCCCACGATCGTATCGGGAATCTCGAAGTTCGGCGGATCGTTGAGGGGTACCGTCGAGACGCTCACGATCGTGCCGGACGCGATGGTGTTGATGCCAATGTAGTCCACGTCGCCGGGACCGAGCGTGAGCTTGCCGCCGGCGACCGTTACCGCCTCAGCCGTCGGATTGATCTGGGTCGACGCCGTCGACACGCTGCCGTTCGACGGCTCCTGGTCGAGCAGCAGCGCGCGAGCCGGCGATGCGATCGCGAGCAACGGAACCACCCAGATCAGCGCTCTGCGCATGTCTGTTCCTCACAGCGTGGGGTCAGCGCTTGCACTGGATCCCCACCACGTCGTCGAGGCTGCCGTCCTCGGTCGATGCGCTCACGAACAGATCTCCGTTCGATACCTGCACGGACGGCGGAGTCGAGCCCGCGCAATTCTCCGGGCCTTCGAAACGCACGGCGAACTTTACGTGGGTCGCTTCGCCCGATCGACAGACGATCGATCTCTTGGTGGAATCGATCACCACGTCGCCGTCGTCATCGACGATCGTGAGCTTCAGCGACTTGGGAGCGGAGCTCGCGCCGATCGGGCAGCTACCCGGACGCGCCTCGATCGCCTCGAGCCGGATCGCGACGCTCTTATCGATCGTCGAGCCCTTGCCACCCGACGCGACGTCTCGCAGCGAAGCCAAGTTGCCCTGAGGAACGACCTTCACGGGAACGCAGAGGCATCCGTCCGGGCTCGGCGTCGCCGTGGGCGTCGCAGTCGGTGTTGCGGTCGCCGTCGCCGTCGCAGTCGGCGTTGGCGGCGGCGGCGGCAGCGTCGGCGTCGCGGTTGGTGTTGCAGTCGGCGTCGCGGTCGGCGTGGCCGTCGGCGTCGCGGTCGGCGTGGCCGTCGGCGTCGCGGTCGGCGTAGCCGTGGGCGTCGCAGTCGGCGTCGCAGTCGGCGTCGCAGTCGGCGTGGCCGTCGGTGTCGCAGTCGGCGTGGCCGTCGGCGTC
>DASPGF010000405.1:0-2325 GCA_035620755.1 Myxococcota bacterium | reverse complement strand
GGTGAGCGACTCGGGCGGCATGTAGCGCAGCTTGCCCTTGAGCACGCCCGCCCCCTCCAGCGTCCCCGCGAGCCGCGCGCGCGCGCGCGCGATGCCGAAGTCGGTGAGCTTCACCTCGCCCTGCACCGACAGGAGGATGTTCGCCGGCGTGACGTCGCGGTGGATGATGTTCAGCGGCTCGCCTGCGTGGTTGACGCGTGTGTGCGCGTACTTGAGCGCGCGGCACAGCTCGGTCGCGATGTAGAGGCCGATCGGGATGTCGAGCTTCTCGCCCTTCGCGATCAGCCGCTCGAGCAGGCCCTCGACGGTGATGCCCTGCACGAACTCCATCGCGATGTAGTAGGTGCCGGTGTCCTCCGCGAGATCGAGGACGGAGACGACGTTCTGATGGTTGAGGAACATCGAGATGTTCGCCTCGTCGACGAGCATGTCGATGAACTGCTGGTCGCTCGCGAGCTGCTCGCGGAGGACCTTGAGCGCGACGCGCGGGCCGAAGCCGACGGGGCCCGGCTTCGCGGCGAGGTACACTTCGCCCATGCCTCCCGCCGCGAGCCGCTTGAGGAGCGTATAGCGGCCGAGGCTGTCGCCGATCTCGGGCATCCGGCAGGCAGTATCCAGCCCTCAGAGGGCGAGGTCCAGCGATCGATTTCGGGCGGATCAGGAGATCGCCGCGGGCAGCGACAAGCGCTTGGAAATCACGTTCATAGCCCGATCGAGCAGGGCATGTTCGGTCAGGCGACCATCGAGCACCACGGCGCCTGGGAGCTCCAAGAATACACGTCGGATACGCTGAAGCGTTTCGAGACGCTCGAAGTCGTCCGCGGCGAGCGCGCGCGCGGTGTGGATCCGCTCGAGCGCGAGCTCGGCGGGCACGTCGACGACGAGGAGGAGATCGGGATCGGGCGCGATCGCGCGCTCCAGGGCGAGGAGCGCGGCGCGATCGAAGCCGCGCTCGCCTTGATACGCGACGGTCGAGAAGTAGCTGCGGTCCTGGACGACGATCGCGCCGGACGCGAGCGCGGGCAAGACGACGGTCTCGACGTGCACCTTTCGGTCCTCGTGGAACAGCGAGAGCTCCTCTTCCTTGCTCACGCCCTCGCGCCCGGAGCGCGCGAGCGCGCGGATCTGTTGTCCGAGCGGGCCGTCGGTCGGCTCCTTCGTGGTCACGACGCGGGCGCCGAGCGCGCCGAGGCGGGCGGCGATCCCGCGCTGGAGCGTCGTTTTGCCGCTGCCGTCGATGCCTTCGAGCACGATCAGCTTCCCCGAGGGCGTCGTCACGCGCGCGGAGTATAATCCGAAAAGGTGTCGATCGCGCTCCTGTTCGCGCTCGCGTCGCTCTCTTCATCCGCGGCCGCGGACGAGTCGGATCGCCCCTACGTGGAGATCCTGGAGAGCACCGGCGCGATCGACGGCCCGTCGGAGATCGGGATCGCCGTCCCGCGCTGGGAGCGCGTGCGGCTCGAGCTCCGCGTGGTGAGCCGGCTCTCGGTCGAGGTGCGCGATCTCGAGGTCGAGGTCGCGCTCGTGTCCGCGTCGGGCGCAAAGGAGAGCGAAGGCGCGCCGATCCCGGGCTGGAGCTTCAAGGAGGTCTTCGCCGAGCCCGCGCTGCTCCCGCTCGAGGAGGCTTATCTCCGGATCGTGCGCGAGCTCCCGCTCCGGCGGACGTCGCCGCCCGCGGACGAGATCGCGTACCGCGCGCGGATCAAGAGCTACCGCCTCTCGCCGCCCGACCTCGAGACGGCGATCCGCCTGCTCGGCTCCTCGCACGAGAGCGATCAGGTCGCGGCGCTCAAGAGCTACGAGCTCGCCGGAGACGCGGCGCCGGAGGTGATCGCGCTCCTCGGACGGCAGCTCTCGCGCGCGATCGGCGACCTGTCCGAAGAGCCAGGTGCGCCCGAGGCGCTGCGCATGTTGTTCGCGGTGCGCGCGATCGGCACGCTCTGCGACGCGGCGCAGATCCGCGCCTTGCTCGAGCTCCCCGGCTTGCGCGACGGGCGAACGTGGGGGCGTGCGGCCGCCGATCTCGCGGCGCGGATGATCGGCGCGTCGACCGGCGAAGAGCCGCGGCTCCGCGTCTTGCCGTCGTGGGCGCGCGATCGATCGCTCTACGCGGCGCGCGGGCAGGACATCCTCGAGGACGCGGTGCGGGACGCGATCCTCGGGATGGGCGACCTCGCGGTGCCGAGCCTGCTCGCCGAGGCGCACCTCGGCTCGGTGCCGGGCGTGCGCGCGCGCGCGCAGCGCCTGCTCCACGCGCTCGGGCGCGCGACGGTGCGCTCGCAGCTCTCGCTCCGCGATCGCGCGGCGCGGCTCCAGGTGATCGAG
>DASPGF010000404.1:0-2754 GCA_035620755.1 Myxococcota bacterium | reverse complement strand
TCGCCTGCGATCGCCGGCCCAGTCGCGGATACCGACGGTGACGGCGTGCTCGACCATCTGGACAACTGCACACTCGCCGCCAATCCCGCTCAGGTCGACACGGACGGCGACTTCTGCGGAAACCGCTGCGACGCGGACTACGACAATACAGGGCTCGTGGGCTTCCTCGACTTCAGCCAGTTCTCGGCAGCCTACGCGACCTTCGACCTGGAGAAGGATCACACGGAGCCGATGACGGGACCCGTGGGGTTCCTGGACTTCTCGTTCTTCTCGTCGCGATACGCGAGCACGCCGGGCCCGTCGGGGACCACCCCTGGCACCACGGCGTGTCCGTAGGCGCAACGAGCAGCACGATCCATTCAAACGCGTAACACCGGTAACACGAGGAGAGGAGATAGGAAGATGCGGGCTTTTCTGGTTGGTCTGGTAGGGGCACTCGCCGCGATTGCGGGGCTCGCCGGCTCGGCGAGCGCGAGCGCCACGGTCGATCTGATCTGGCAGAACAGTGGTACGGACACGACGAGCAACTTGACGATCTCGCAGACGATCACGCTCGATGTGGTGATCACCGCGGGCCCGCTCGGCTCGAACGGCGGCTCGGTGAGCATCGACTACACCGCAGTGGCCGGCATTCTGTCCGTGACGGCCTTCTCGAACGATCTGGATGGCTTCTGGGGCTTCTCGCCCGGCGGCGCCCCGACGAATCCGGGCGACGGCTTCATCCATTCGATCAACGCGGGCTCGGTCTGCGGCGTCATCGGCAGCTGCTTGGCGAATGGGCAGAGCCGGACCATCGGGACCGTCACGTTCCACGTCGACGCGCTGCCCGGCGGCAGCCTGACGATCATCCCCGGCGACTTCTTCGGCGTCGACGGAGTCGGCACCGCGACGGGTGCTGACGCGAATCCCACCTTCAACAGCGGCTTCGCGGTCGTCCCCGAGCCCGGCACGCTCGCGCTGCTCGGCATGGGCATGGGTGGCCTGTATGGGGTGGGCCGAAGGAGCCGGCCGAAGCGCTAGCGCTCCGACCTCTCTACTCCTCGGATCGACCGAACGCCCCGTGCCCGAGCGGCACGGGGCGTTCGCTTTTCAGGCGCGCGCGGCGGGCGCGCCGAGCCCGCGCAGCACCAGCGCGATCGCGTCGTCGAAGTAGCGGTCGAGCTCGCGGCGCCTCAGGCCGCGGTGCGCTGCGGACCGCTCGCTGCGGATGATCGCGTTGGCGAGCGTCCAGAGGATGCTCGCGACCTCCCACGCGTCGCACGCGACGAATTCTCCCTCCGCAATTCCGCGCTCGACGATGCCCGCGAGCAGCCGCAGCCCTTCCTCCCAGAGCCGCACCACTTCCTCGACGACCTCGGGCGGAAGCTCGCCGATCACCGCCTGGTTCTCGATCGCCCAGAAGATCTGGAAGTAGTCGGGGTTCTCGACGTAGTGCTGGAAGTAGAAGCGACTCGCTCGCACGAGCGCTTCGCGCGGCGCGGCCGCGGGCTCGAGCACGGCCTGGAGCTTCTTCTCGAAGCGCTGCGCGTTGCGCGAGAGCACGGCGATGTAGATCTGCGCCTTGTTGTCGAAGTAGCGGTAGAGCGTGCCCTTGGCGACGCCCGCGAGCTCCGCGATCTCGTCGAGATTCGCGTCCATGAATCCATCGCGGAAGAAGATCTCGCGCGCGGCGTCGAGGATGCGGCGCCGCAGCTCGGCCTTCTTCTCCGCGCGCCCCGAAGCGAACGCGCGGCGCTCGCTCGCCGCGGCGCCTCGCTCGCTCATCGCGCGGCGGCCTTGCGCAGCTCCCCGATCAGATAGCTGCGCATGTCTTCGGGCTTGACGATCGCCTCGAGCGAGCCGACCTCTCGCGCGCGCTCGACGCTGTGGATCGCGTCGAACTCGGCCGCGAGCTCCGCCTGCTTCTCGAGCAGCACCTCCTTCCAGGCGGCCTCGAGCCGCTCGCGCCCGCTCGCGCCGCTCTCGCGCCGCAGCTTCGCGATGCGCGGATCCATCGCCGCGCGCGCGCGCACCTCGCGCGTGAACACGACCGCCGCAGCGGGCGCGCCGCCGATCACCGACGCGAACGAGCCGCTCAGCGCCGCGGCCCGCAGGCCCGGGTTGAGGCTGCGCGAGAAGACCACGTATGCGCCGCCGTGATAGCGCGACACCACCAGGAACAGGATCGTGCCCTGGAAGTTCACCACCGCGCGCGCGATCTCCGCTCCGTACTCGAGCTGCAGCTTGCGCATCGACTCGGGCGAGCCGTCGAAGCCCGAGAGGTTGGCGAGCATCACCACCGGGCGGCTTCCGCTCGCCGCGTTGAGCGCGCGCGCGAGCTTCTTCGACGACAGCGGAAACAGCGTTCCGCCGGTCCACACCGACGGCCCATCGCTCGGGCTGTAGCCCTCGCGCGCGATGCTGCGGCTCTCGATGCCGATCAGGCTCACCGCCATGCCGCCGAGGTGCGCATCCCAGACGATCGCGGTCTCGGCGCCCTGCCACGCGCGCCAGCGCTCGAGGTGGCCGCCGTCCTGGTCGATCACGCCGCTCATCAGCGCGCGCATCGAGAACGGGCGCTTGCGGTCGAGATTGGTGTCGGGATCGAACAGCTCGCCGAGCCGCCGGAAGTCATGCCCCTCTTCGGGCGCGCAGTGATAGTCGACGATCGAGCGCGCGTCGGGATCGCTCGTCGCGAACGGCCGCGGCGCGCTCTCGCCCGGTGGGATCAGCGTGAAGCGGTAGTGGTCGTAGAGGATCCGGTAGGCGTCCGCG
>DASPGF010000403.1:0-2982 GCA_035620755.1 Myxococcota bacterium | reverse complement strand
CGCATCCTGCCGCGCGCGACCTCGGGCGAGTGGATCGGCGGCCTGTGCATGACCGAGCCCGAGGCCGGCACCGACGTGCTCGCGATGCGCACCAGCGCGCGCCGCGACGGTGACGCGTACGTGATCGACGGTACGAAGATGTTCATCACGAACGGGGGTGTCGACGAGCAGACGCTCGGCGACGCGTTCGTGGTGTACGCGACCACCGGCGCTCGCAGCATCTCGGCATTCGTCGTCGAGCGCGGCATGTCGGGCTTCCGGCTCGGCCAGAAATTCCGCGACAAGCTCGGCATGCGCGCCTCCTACACCACGGAGCTGATCTTCGACGCCGTGCGCGTGCCGCTCGCGAACCGGCTCGGCGCGGAAGGCGCGGGCACGCTCGCGATGATGCGCAATCTCGAGGTCGAGCGCCTGACTCTCGCAGCGATGTCGGTGGGCATCGCGCAGCGCTGCATCGAGGTGATGGTCGCGCACGCCAACGCGCGCAAGGCGTTCGGCGTGCCGATCCGCGAGCACGGACAGATCCAGCGCTACATCGCGGAGAGCTACGCCGAGTATCGCGCCGCGCGCACGCTCGTCTACGACACCGCTCGCCGGCTCGACCTCGAAGCCACGGGCCAGCGCGTCGCCGCGGACGCCGCGAAGCTGTTCGCCGCGCAGGTCGGCAAGCGCGCCGCCGACGCGGCGATCCAGGTGCTCGGTGGCTACGGGTACGGCGGCGAATCCGTCGTCGAGCGCCTGTGGCGCGACGCGAAGCTGCTCGAGATCGGCGGCGGAACCCTCGAGGCCCACCACAAGAATCTCACGAGCGACCTGTGCCGGAGCCCATCGCCGCTCTGACGCGCGGCGCGGCGCGCGCATCGAACGACGGCACGCGAAGCCTGCCGAGCGCCGTCGCTACTCCGCGGCGTCGGCTCCGAGGCTGAGCTTGAGCTCGGCCCAGCGCGCGTAGGCTTCGCTCGCCTCCTCGGAGAAGCCGAGGTTCTCGGCCGATACCGCGAGCCCGGAGACCGCGCGTACGTCGGTCGGGGCGAGCGCCGATGCGCGCCGGAACGCGACATACGCATCGGCGATGTTCTCGCGATCGCGCTCGATCTCGCCGAGATCGATCCACAGCCCGCCATCCTGCGGTGTCAGCTGGATCGCGGCCTCGAGATGCTCGACGGCGCGATCCGCTCGGCTCGACTCGACGTAGATGCGCGCGGCTTGGCGACGCAGCGAGACGTCGCGCGGGCGCACGAGGATGGCGCGCTCGATCTCGCGCGTGGCCTCGGGCAGGCGGCCCGCAGTGAGATAGGCGGCGGCGATGTCGCCCGGTGCGCGCGGCGGCGGGCTCGCGCACGCCATCAGCAGCCCCAGGCCCACGCCAATCGAAATCCCAACGCGAAGCATCACGACCACCCCCCAGAATTCCCGGTACTCGCGGCCTTCCCGGTCGCTCGCCTGCCCGCAATCGCGGTCGCGCGGGCGATCCGGCGACGGCTGGGCGCGACGCACGGGCCCGGCGCTCTCTGCCAGGTCGGGTCCGCCTGTGCCCGTATCGGACGAATGCCCGCGCGCCGTGAGGCCCTGGCGCACGCGTCGCTGCGCGGCCCGGCAGCTACTCCAGCACCGTCGACTCGGCCCCGGCCAGCGGCGGAACCCTCAACAGAAAGCGGAACTGCCCGGGCAGCTAGGGGTTCGCGTCGAGCCGCTCGATCACCGCGCGCACGATCAGCGGCCAGGCGATCGTCGCATCCGCGAACACCTCCGCGAAGCGGCCGCCCTCGGACTCCGGCACGAACTTGCCCCACGAGACGCCCTCGCTGTAGCTGCAGCCCGACAGCCCGCCCCAGTGCTCGGGCTCGGGGCAGATGCGGACCGCGTAGCGGTAGCGGCGGACGGGCTCCGAGCCGCCCAGCCGCGAGCGCAGGATCTCGAGGTAGGGCGCGACCTGCTGCGCCCAGTTGCGCGGCACGCCGCCGCCGATCGTGAAGATGCCCATGCGCTCCTGGTCGCGGATGCGATTGGCGAAATCGTCGAGGTCGAGGAACGGATCGAAGCTGAACCGGCTCTGGCCCTTCTGGGCGCGCAGGTGGTTGTGGATGCTCACGTCGAGGCCGAGCTCGGAGTCGGTGAACGCGGGCACGTACACCGGCACGTTGTGCTCGAGCGCGCTCTTGAGGATGCCGCGCGCGGGGCTGTGCTTCTGCAGATAGCGGCCGAGCAGCTCGCACACGAGGCGGCTGCATAGCGTCGTGCCTTCGGGCAGGTCGTCGAGCGCGAGCTGCAGGATGCGCTCGACGTCGTCGAGGTTCTTCTCGAGCTCGATGGTGTCGTAGACGCGGTTGTAGCCGCGGTCGTAGAGGTCTTCGTCCTGCATGCCCACGCGGTGCTGGAAGTGCAGCATGCCCGCGCTCTCGGACAGGCCGTGGGTCATCAGCGCGCCCGTCGAGACCACGGCCTGCACCCAGCCTCGCTCGATCATCTCGCAGAGCAGCAGTCCCTGCTTGGCGACGGTCATCGCGCCCGACACCGTCACGACGCGGTAGCAGTCGCGGTCGCGGATCATGTGCTCGAGCACGTCGGCGGCTTCGCCGAGTCGGCGACCGCCGAAGGCGGTCTTCGACATCGCGCGCACGAGCGCATCCACGCTCGTGGTGCGGTTCGGATCGAGCGGCACGAGCGGCGTGAGCCCGTCTTCGTGGCCGGTTCCGTACTTGTGCTCGTTGCGTCCATCGGTCATGGCTGGGTCCGCCGGCAGCGATTGGGGAATGGACCTTAGCAGAGCGACGCGAGATCGTCGGGTGAATTTGCAGGCGCCGAGCACTCGACGCCGCGGCAGACGTAGGCGGTCGCGCGGCCGCCAACCAGCGTCCGGCCCTCGATCCAGTGTCGATCGACACCGACGAGCGCCTGGCCGGGCTCGATCACGAGCACTGCGTCCTCGGCGCGCAGCAGCGCGCGCGCTCGCCGCGCGAGCTGCTCGGCTGCGGGGTCGTG
>DASPGF010000402.1:0-9676 GCA_035620755.1 Myxococcota bacterium | reverse complement strand
GAGATCTCGATGCTGCCGCGGATCAGCGCGGGATCGTGCATCGCGGGAAAGATCGGGAGCGCGTCGAGCGCCAGGTTCACCTTCCCGGAGGAGCCGCGGAACTTGAAGCGGTCGATCGCGTCGACGAGCTCGCTCGGGAGCTCCTTCGCGTCGACGAGCTTGCGGAAGGTCACGCGCGGGTCCGCGCCCGAGACGACCGTCGGGGCGTGGATCTCCTCGCCGTCCTCGAGCGCCACGCCGACGGCGCGGCCGTTCTTCACGATCACCTTCGCCACCGGGGCCTCGACGCGGATCTCGGCCCCGTGGCTCCGCGCGGCGCTGGCGATCGCCTCGCTCACGCCCCCGGTCCCGCCCTTCTGGCAGCCCCAGGCCGTGAACGCGCCGTCGAGCTCGCCCATGTAGTGGTGCAGCAGCACGTAGGCGGTGCCCGGCGACTTCACGCCGAGCTTGGTGCCGATGATGCCGTTGATGCCCATCAGCGCGCGGATCACGTCGGTCTCGACCCACTCGGCGAGGAAGTCGTCGGCGCTCATCGTCATGATCTTCGACAGCTGCTGGAAGGTCTTCTTGTCGAGGCTCTGCAGGTGCCGGCCGAACTCCGCGAGCGTACGCAGGCCGCGCAGACCCGGCTTCGCGGGGTTCGGCGGCACGTAGCCGAGGATCGGCTTCACGGCGCCCACCATCTGGTACATCATCTGGTTGTACTTCGGGATCATCTCCGCATCGCGCTTCGAGTGGCGTTGGACCTCCGCGCGCTGCGAGGCCGGATCGGCGTACATCGCGAGCTGATCGCCGTTCTCCATCGGCACCCACGCGGTGTCGAGCGGGACGATCTGCAGGCCGTGCTTCGCGAGCTCGAGCTCGCGGATCACCTCCGGTCGCAGCAGGCTCACCACGTAGGAGCAGACGGTGTACTTGAAGCCGGGGAACTTCTCCTCGCTCACGGCCGCGCCACCGACGAGATAGCGCCGCTCGAGCACGAGCACGCGCCGACCGGCCTTCGCGAGATAGGCCGCGCAGGTCAGGCCGTTGTGGCCTCCACCGACGACGATCGCATCATAGGACTTCGACATTTGGGCACCTACCGACGGTTCGGGTTCTGTACATCCAGGATCCTGGCGGCTGCCGGGCGCGGCGCGCGCCGGCGCCTCACTCGCGCTTCCGCGGTGGATCGAAGAACGGCATCTTCACGACGGTCGCCGGCACCGCGTAACGCCGCGCCTCGACGGTCTGCTCGACGTAGATGCGCGTTCCGAGCTTGGCGTACTGCGGCTTCACGCGTCCGATCACCACGTACTTCTTGAGCACGGGCGACCAGGTCCCGCTGGTCGCGCGCCCGATGTGATCGCGCTGATCGCCGTCCGCATAGACGGGAATCGCGTCGACCCACGACGAGTACGGCAGGTGCAGCGGCATCGAGTGCTCGGCAAACACCTTCTCGAGCGCGAGCACGTCGATCTCGAGCCCGACCGTGCAGCTCGCGGGGCCACGCGCCTGCTCGCGCTCGAGCGCATCCTTGCCGATGAAGTAGTCCTTCTTGAGGTTGACCATCCAACCCAGCCCGAGCTCGAGCGGCGAGGTCTTCTCGACCTCGAACATCGCCTTCGCCGCGGAGTGGAAATCCGCGTCGAGCAGCAGCAGGCCCGCTTCGATGCGCGCCATGTCGAGCGCGATCATTCCGGTGGGCTGCATCTTGTGATCGGCCCCGGTGACCATCAGCGCATCCCAGATCTTCTCGCAGTGCTCGGGCGCGGCGAAGATCTCGTAGCCGAGATCGCCCGTGTAGCCCGTGCGCGAGATCGTCACGGGCGAGCCCGCAAGCTTCGCGTCGACCAGGTGGAAATAGCCGAGGCTGCCGAGCTCGGCGCCCGCGAGCTTGAGCAGGATGTCGCGCGACACCGGGCCTTGCAGCGCGAGCGCGCCGTAGGCATCCGTGACGTCCTCGATCTCGACGTCCATCCCGAAGGCGTTGTCCTGCAGCCAGTACAGCGTCGGCGTCGCCGCGGTCATCCGGAAGCGATCATCACCGAGGCGCGCGACCGTTCCGTCGTCGATGATCTTCCCGGCATCGTCGCACCACGCCGTGTAGAGCACCTGGCCGACGCGGCACTTGGAGGCGTCGCGCGTGATCACGCGGTTGATCAGCGCCACCGCGTCGCGGCCGTGAATCAGATATTTGTAGAGCGGCGAGATGTCGAACAGGCCCGCCCCGAGTCGAATCGCGTTGTACTCGTGGATGTGATCCATCTCGTACGTCTGCGCCGACAGGTAGCCGGACCATTCGATCCAGGTCTGGCTCTCGCAGAGTGCGTTGGTGCGCGCGTGGAAGGGTGTCTGCCTCGGCATCGCTTCTCCTCGAAGGGCGCTTCACGCCTGCCGGTTGAATCGCGAATGCAACTTCACGACGGTTCGAACGGCTTCACCGAAATGGCGCCGGATTATGGCACAGCGCATTGCACCGCGCCTCCATCCGAATGGCCAGCTCCGATCACCATCGAATGGGCAGGTGCGCTCAACCCAGCTCGGCCGCGAAGCGGGCCTCCAATACACGCAGATCGCTTCGATAGACCTGCTGGAGCGCGCGCTCGAGATTGTGGGTTCGCAGCAGCCGCTCGCAGAATTCGCGCAGCGAACGCTCGCCGCGCTGCTGGGCGAGGAACTCGACCATCCCATAGGACTGCAGGTAGGCGAGGCGCGCGGCGTTCGGATTCAGATGGCCAAAGCTCGGCGTGCTCAGGCTCGCGAGCGAGAACCAGGCGCCGCTGGCCCTCGCGCCCGTGAGGAATGCGAGCTCGCCTTGGCTGAGGCGTCGCTTGCCCTGCGTGCGCGCTTCGAACCATTCCGCGAGGCCTTCATTGAGCCACGCCGGCGGAGAATAGGAGGGCGCGCTCGCGTCGAGCGCCGCGTGGACCAGCTCGTGGTGCAGCACGCGCGCGAGCGGGACATCGAGCGCCGTCGCGCCGCGCACGCGGATCACGCCGTGGTAGAAGCCCGCTGCCGAGAAGCGGAACGCGCCCGCGAACTCGCGGTCGAATGCGCCGGGGTCGTAGATGACGACGTCGATTCGGCGCGCCGCGCGCAGCCCCAGGTAGGCGTCCAACGCGTCGTAGGCGCGCTCGAGCTCGGCGAGCACCTGCTGCTCGAAGTGCCGCGTGCCATAGATGCCGCCCGCGCGGTCGATTGCGACGTCCTGGTAGAGATTGAAGTGCGCCGACGAGCGCGACTCGAACTCGCCGTCCGCGCCGCGGTCGAACGCGCCCGCAGCCGATGCCAACAGCGCTGCGAAACCGAGCAGCGACACGGAAATCGCGCGAGCGCGGCGCCGCACGGCGGTTCGTAGCAGCATCGTCAACTGGGCTCCCCGCCCGTGGCGGATCACTCGATCGACAGCGGAGCGGCTCGGGCTAGAGCTCCGCACTGCGTCGCGAGGGGCGCCCGTCGTCGAAGCGCTTCATGGAGACCTCGAGCGCTGCGCTCAGCCGCCGCCGAGTGTACCCGCGCGAATCGGCAGGCGCACGCCGAAACTCGTGCCCCGGCCCGGCTCGGAGTCGATCGTGATCTCACCACCGTGCTTGCGCACGATCTCGTGCGCGATCCCGAGGCCGAGCCCCGTGCCTTCACCGACGGGCTTGGTGGTGAAGAACGGGTCGAAGATGCGATCGATGAGCTCGGCGGGGATGCCGCAGCCGTCGTCCTCGATCCACACCATCACGCTCTGGTTCTGCGCCGCGGTGCGCACGCGGATCGTGCCGCGGCTCGCGATCGCCTGGCTCGCGTTGAGCACGAGGTTGAGGAACACCTGCTGCAGCTCCTGCGGCGCGCAGGCGATCAGCGGAATCAGACCGTAGCTCTTCTCGACGGTCGCGGTGACGCGCAGCTGTGGCGCCGCCATGCGCAGCACGCCGTCGAGCAGCTCGTTGACGTCCGCCATGGTGCGCTCGCCGCGCCCCGCGTGCGCGAGCCCCTTCACGTCGCGCACGATCGCGCTCGCACGATCGACACCTTCGAGTGACTCCTCGATCATCTCGGCGCCCTCGGCGATCAGGTCGACGCACGAGTGCGCGGCCTCGGCCTTCTCGAGCTCGATGCCGAGCGTCTCCCAGTGCTGGCGCAGCAGATTCAGGTTCGCGCGGATGTAGGCGAGCGGGTTGTTGATCTCGTGGGCGATTCCCGCGGCGAGCTCGCCGACGGCGGCGAGACGGCGCGAGACCACGAGCCGGCCGCGCAGCGTCTCGAGCTCGGCGAGATCGCGCGCCACGAGCACGATCCCGATCGGCTCGCGCTGCCGATCGCGCAGCAGCGCCGACGAGAGCGAGACCGGAACCGCAGCGCCCTCGGGGCTCACGAACTCGCACTCGAGCTCGGTGAGGTCGTCGATGCTGCGGCCGCGCAGACCCTGGATCAGCTCGCGCACGTCGAGCCCGACCAGCCGCGGAGCGTCGCGGCCGAGCAGCTTCGCGATCGCGGAGTTGCCGTAGCGGATGCGGCCGTCGAGCCGCAGCATCGCGACGCCCTCGGGCAGCGCTTCGAGGATCTGGCTCGCGAACAGCGCGGGCGCGAGCAGCGGATACCCCGCGCGGTAGAAGATCCACGCGACGGCGCCGCCGATCAGCGCGTGGGCGGTCGTGCCGAGCTGCGGCAGCTGGGCGCCGAACATCGGCAGCACGCCGTCGGTCAGCGCCGCGAGCGCAATCGCGCTGAGCGCGGCGACCCCCGCGCGGCGCACGCCGACGCGCTCGCGCTGCGTCGCGCGCGCGCGATACGCGCGCTGCGCGATCCGAAACGCGAGCCACGCGCAGCCGAGCGCGTAGGCGTGGAACAGCGCGAACGGCGCACCGAGCGTGTAGCCCCACCCCCAGCGCGTCTGCACCACGCCCGTGTGGAACCAGGCCGTCGACCAGTCGAGCAGCACGAAGCCCGCGGCGGCCGCGAACAGCGCCGGCAGCGCCCGGCGCAGCCTCGAGTCGACCTCACCCGTGATCGCGAGCGTGAGCGCGACGCCGAGCGGTGCAATGAATGCCCAGCCGAGGCTCGACGCCTTGACGAGAGCGAGCACGACCGCCGGATCGCTTCGCGTGTTCCAGAGCACCTCGCATGCCGCCCAGAACGAGACGCCGCCGAGCAGCAGCGCGGCGTCGCGGCTCGAGCGGTCGCGCGGTCCGCGGCAGGCGACGGTGGTCGCGAGGATCGCTGTCGAGATGCACGCCAGGAGTGGGAGAACCAGGTACAGCGACAATCGCGCACCCGCAGCGTCGAGCGCTCAGAGGGCTCCGAGCGTGAAGAACTTGGCGGCCGCGGTCGCGGCGAACTTCAGCAGCTCCGCGAAGCGGCGCGCGGCTTCTTGCTGCTCGTCGCGCGCCGAGAAGGCCGGACAGCGTTCGTCGAGTCGCGCCTCGAGCAGGTCGACGTGGCGCTGCGTCTTCTCCGCCCAGTCGTCGCGCTCGAGCTGCTCGGCGCGCTCGACCATGCCCTCGAAGTGGACGATCTGGTTCATCAGCCGGCCGCAATCGGCGGGATCGGCGAGCGCGATGCGGGGCAGCAGCAGACCGAGTGCAACGGCGAGCACGAGTTCCAATCTCATCGAGTTCCCCCCAAGCGAAGCGCTGCGGCTCGGGGGCGTTATCGGCGACACGACCCGGGAGGTGAAGCTCCCCGCGGGGAGCCCAGCATCTCTAGGCCAGCCGCTGCGCGATGTGGTGGGCGGTGCGGTGCGCGAGCGCCATCGCGGTCCACATCGGGTTCACGGACGGGCAGCGCGGGAAGATGCCCGTGTCCGCGATGTAGAGATTGTCGAAGTCGTGACAGCGCCCGAGCTCGTCCACGACGCCGAGGCGGGGGTCGCCGTGCATCCGCGTAGTGCAGAAGACGTGATTGCCCGCGAGCACGAGGTCCGTCGCGCGCAGCGGCCGGTCGCGCAGGATCTCGGCCTGCCGCAGCGAATGGAGCTCGGGCGCGATGCCGTGCACGCCGGGGACGATGGTTCGCGCGCCCGCGGCGAAGAAGATCTGCGCGAGCACCCAGAGCGCGCGCCCGAGCGTCGGCACGTCCCCGGGGTGGAGCTTCCAGCTCAGCTCGGGATGCATCGATCGGCGCCGCGCGCGCACGCGCCCGAGCGAGCGGTTGCAGGTCGCGATGCCGTCCCAGATCGCCGAGTACGGGATGTCCGCGAGGCGGCGCTTGAGCGCCATTCCCGAGCCCGGCAGGCGAACCGCGGTGATCGCGGGAGGCGCCCAGAGCGTCTCGAGCTTGAAGCCCTCGCGCAGGAAGTGGCGGGACTGATAGCCCTGCGTGGCGCCGAAGCGCGGATGGACGGGATCCGGGAAGATGCCCATGATCGCGACACCGGGGTGGAACTGCAGGTTCTCGCCGACCTGGCCCGAGCGATTCGCGAGGTTCCCGCTCTTCTGCAGCAGCACGGGCGTTGCCGCGCAGCCCGCGGCGAGCACGACGAGCTTCGCGTTGATCCGCACCGCGTAGCTCGGGCTGCCGGTGAACGGCCGCACCACGCGCCCGACCACACCCGCGGCGCGCCGGCCCTCGGCGAGGATGCGCTCGATGCGAACCGACGTGAGCACGCGCGCGCCGCCGCGCACCGCCGCGGGGATGTAGCTCACGTCCATCGACTGCTTGGCGCGCGTCCGGCAGCCCGTGAAGCACTCGCCGCTGCCGCGACAGCTGCGCACGTTGCGATAGATCGGCTCACAGTGGAAGCCGAGCGCCTTGCAGCCGTCGCGAAACAGCAGATTGCGCCGGCCCAGCACGTTCTCGGGGGTCGCGGCGATGCCGAGGAACTTCGCGACCGCGTCGTAGTGCGGGTCGAGATCCGCGCGCGTGGTGTGCTCGAGCTCGAAGTCACTGCACCAGCGGTCGAGCACGAACCCGGGCGCGCGGTTGCAGATCGCGGAGTTCACGAGCGAGCCGCCGCCGAGCGCGATCGCCTGCATGGTCGGCATGAGCGTGCCCTTGGTGGTGCGCAGCCCGCCCTCGCGCATGGTGCGCGCCATCGAGAGCCCGCCGTCGAACTCGTACTCCGAGGGCACGAACGGCGGCCCCTCCTCGACGAGAACCACCTGCACGCCCGCGTCCGTGAGCTCCTTGGCGACGACCGCGCCGGTCGGCCCCGAGCCGACCACGACCGCGTCCGCCTCGAGCGTGAGGTCGCGCTCGTACTGCGCGAACACGCGAACCTCCCCGGGCTCGGGAGCCCTCACGGCCGCGACTCCGCGAAGCCCGGATGCAGCGGCCCATCCTGCGGG
The DNA here is from genome assembly GCA_035620755.1 of Myxococcota bacterium. GTDB lineage: Bacteria > Myxococcota_A > UBA9160 > UBA9160 > SMWR01 > JACZVU01. The sequence goes on along the minus strand of DASPGF010000402.1, from coordinate 2,420 downwards.
AGCGGAACGCCCTCGCTCGGCGGCGTGAGGTCCGCGCGCGTGAGCGCGATCGACTCGGGCCGCACGCCGATCCGCGGGTAGAGCAGATCGGCTTCGCAGATCGGCGACTCGATCGCGAGCGGGGCGAGGCCGAGCCGGCGCAGCACGGGCGGGTGCGCGAAGTAGCCCATCGTCAGCAGCGCGCGCAGGCTCGTGAACACCACGCGGCGCGCGAAGAACGCGCTGTCCGCCCAGCCGTCGAGCACGGCCACGCGCTGCTCGACGTCCTGCGCGGAGAAGCGACGCATTCCGCCTCGGCCGCGCGCGGGAAACAGCAGCGTGCCGTGCTCGACCAGGAAGAACAGCAGGTGGAGCAGGATGCGCGTCTGCAGCCCCGACGCCGCCATCAAGCGCTCGAGATAGCCCGGGAGATCGGCGTCGAGCCCGGAGCTCGGAATCGGGCCGCCCGGCGGATACATCGCCTCCGCGGCGCTCGAGACGAACGCCACCTCGCCGCGCCACAGGCCGCGGTAACGCCGCCGCGGCTCGGGGTAGCCGACCGCGACGCGAGACGCGAGATAGCCGAGTCCGAGCAGCGCGAGAAGCGTCGTGATCATCGATCGCGAATATACCGGCAGGCCGCGCGCGGCACTCCTCGCGTGCGCAACAGCGCGCGCAGGGCTCGATCGAACGAGGGGTTTGCTCCCTCAAGCCCGGCCGCTCGGAGCCCGATTGATTGCCCGAGCGATCGATCGCCCAGGTGACGCGAGTCGTAGGGATCCCATGGCCACGGATCGGATGACCGTCGCATCAGCGCGCACGGCCCGGCGCCGCGCGCGCGGCTGCTGGGCGGCCGCGCTCGCGCTGGCCGTGTTCGCGGCGCTGCGCGTCGCAGCCGTCTACACCGCGGCGGGGAACTGGGACGAGTTCGGGCTGCTCGAGAACGCGGCGATCAGCCACGAGACGGGCGTGCTGAGAGGCGGCGGCCGACCCGGGCTCGCGCAGCTCGCGGTGCTGCCGCTCGTCGCGGGATGCGACGACGAGATGCAGGTGCTCCAGCGCGCGCGGCTGCTCTGGGTTGCGATCACGCTCGCCTACCTCGTCGGCGTGGGCGTGCTCGCCGTGCAGTGCCAGCGCGCGTGTGGCGGCGCGCTCGCCGCGCCATCCCCGCCCGAGGGCGATCGCAGCGTGGCCGGCGCCGTGCTCGCGGTGGCCCTGCTCGCACTGGTCCCCGCCTTCCTGCAGTGGTCGATCCAGGTCCGCACCGACCAGATCGCGCTCGCGGGCGGCGTCTGGGGCGGCATCGCGCTGCTCGCGTCGCTGCACCGGCCCGCGCTCGCGCTCGCGGCCGGCGCGCTGCTCGCGCTCGGCTTCTTGTCGTCGCAGAAGCTTCTCTACGTCGCGGCGCTCGTCGCGCTGCTCGCGCTCGCGCAGCTCGATTTCGGGCGGCGCGCGCGCTGGCCGCGCGACGCGCTGCGGGCCGCGCTGTGCGCGGCGGGATGCGCGGCGTGCCTGCTCGCCGTCCAGCTGCTCGTGGCGCGCGATCTCGAGATCGACCGCGACCGCTCCGTGCTCTCGGAGACGGTCGTGCGCAGCGGGCTCTCGTCCTTCGACTTCTACCGCAATACGATCGGCTGGTCGCTCTACCGCACGCTGCTGCCCACGCTGATTCCGCACGCCGTGCTGCTCGCGGGGCTCGTCGCGGCCACGTTCTCGGCGCGCCGCCGCCGGCAGCCGATCGGTGCAGCGCTCGCAACCGCGTGGTCGATCCTGCTGCTCGGCGCCGCGGTGTGCGGGTTCCACGCGGCCGCCTTCCCCTATTTCTGGATGACGCTCGGGCTGTTTCCCGCGCTCGCGTTCGCGCTCGCGCGGCGGCCGATCGGCGCTTTGGCATCGGCGCTCGGTCGCGTTCGGCCGCTCGCCGTCGCAGCGTTCTGGCTCGGACTCGCGGGCCCGGGCATGTACGAGCTGTTCTCGATGCTCGGCGATGCGCAGAAGGTCCAGCGCGACAGTCTCGCATTCATTCACGCGAGCTTCGAGCCGACGGCCGCGGGCTTCCACCCCGAGAGCGCGCTTTTCTGCCGCGGCGACGCGCAGCCGCTGAATCACTTCTTCTCGGCGGACATCTACCGGCGCTTCGGCAGGCCCGGCTCGGAGGCGAACCGCGCGCGCTTCATCCAGCAGTTCCGCGACGAGCGCATCCTGTTCATCCTCGATTCGTTTCGCCTGAACCAGTTTCCCGTCGAGATCCGCCGCTTCTGGGCCGACAACTACCAGCCCTATCGCGCCGCGGTGTACGTGGCGGGACGCCAGCTCGCGGGCGAGCGCGGCTCGAGCAGCGAGTTCGACCTCGTGGCCGCGGGCGAGTACCGCTGGATCCCGAGCGCTCGACCGATGCCGATCGAGGTGAATGGGCGGCGGCTCGCGCCGGGCGAGACGAT
>DASPGF010000401.1:0-2566 GCA_035620755.1 Myxococcota bacterium | reverse complement strand
CTCGCCGCGCGCGGCCTCGGCACCTTCGTGCTCTTCCTCACGCTCTACGCGACCGCCTACAGCGGCAACACGCTGCTCGGCTATCCGGGCCAGGCCTATCGGCAGGGCTTCTCGTGGGTCGTGTCGACGGGCTTCATGCTGTCGATCGTCGTGGTGTTCCACGCGCTGGCTCCGCGCTTGCGTCCGATCGCGATCCGCGGCGCGTTCGTGACGCCGGGCGACTGGATCCGATTTCGCTTTGCCGAGCACGCACACGGCCGCGTGCTGCTGCTCGCGGTGTCGTTGCTGATGACGGTGGCGCTCGCGAACTACCTGTTCGCTCAGCTCAAGGCGATGGGCGAGCTCGCGGAGCAGGTCACCGCGGGCGCGATCCCGTACGCGTGGGGCGTGGTGCTGCTCGCGGGCGTCATCTTGCTCTACGAGACGCTCGGCGGGATGCGCGCGGTGGCGTGGACCGACGCGGTCCAGGGAATCATGATGCTGTTCGGCCTCGCCGCGCTGCTCGAGTGGATCCTCTCGGACACCGGCGGATTGGAAGTGCTCACGCTCGAGATCCTTCGCGTGCGCCCGGGCGCAGCGGCGGTTCCCGGCGCGCACGAGCAGCTCAACTGGTTCAGCACGATCGCGCTGATGGGCCTCGCGAGCGTCATCTATCCGCAGGCGATCCAGCGCATCTACGCGGCCCGCAGCGCGCGCGTGCTGCGGAGATCGCTCGCGCTGATGGCGCTCATGCCGCTCGTGACGACGCTCGTCGTCACGCTAATCGGCCTCGCGGCGATCGCGCGCTATCCCGGTCTCGGCGACATCGAGGCCGATCGCGTGATGCCGCTGCTGCTCGCCGATTGGGCGGACCAAGGCGGGTGGCCGTCGCTCGGCGCGCTCGTGGTGTTCCTGGGTGCGCTGGCCGCAATCATGTCGACCGCGGATTCGGTGCTCTTGTCGCTCGGATCGGTGGTCGCGGAGGATCTGTTCGGGCGCTCGCACCGCGACGCGCGCACCACCCGCTTCGGCAAGCGAATCGCCGTCGTCGTGATGGTCGCGATGACGTGGCTCGCGATCAGCGCGCGTGGCGTGACGCTATGGGGTGTGATCGAGCTCAAGATGGAGCTGCTGATCCAGTGCGTCCCGGCGTTCCTGATCGCGATTCACTGGCCGCGCTTGCGAGCCGGCCCCGCGTGCATCGGTCTGGCCGTCGGCGTGGCGACGGCGATTGCGGGCGTCGTGCTGCAGTCGAACCGGCTCTTCGGAATTCACGTCGGCGTGATCGGAGTCGCGATCAATGCAGCGATCGCCTGCATCGGATCGCTGATCCCGCGTTCGAGCACGCCTTCCGGCCAGCTCGAGTCGACGCGCCGCGCAGTGAAGAGCTGATCGGGGAGCGATCGCGCCTCGCGGGCGTCGAGCGCTCCGGGTAAGCTCCGGCCGTCGACGAGGCGCGGCCGGCCTGCCACGGGTGGGCGCAGGCGCTGGACGCCGGATCCGCCGCGATCGAGGCACCCAGCGAAGAGGAGGCAATGCATGTCGCAGATGGATTTCAAGCGGGCATTCGCGATCGCCGTGGCGGCGTTCGCCGCGACGGGCTGTGTGGTCATCGAGGATGGAGAAGTCGGCGTCTCGAAGAGCTTCGGACGCATCAAGGACGAGCCCGTCGGCCGCGGCGTGGTGATCCAGATTCCGCTGGTCCGCACCGTGGAGACGTGGAACGTCAAGCTGCAGGAGCACAAGGAAACCGCGCAGGTGCCGTCGTCGGAGGGGTTGATCATCGGGCTCGACACGTCGCTGCTGTTCCAGGTGCTCCCCGAGGCCGCGCCGAGCATTCGCGAGACCGTGGGCTGGAACTACGTCGAGCGCCTGATCGTTCCCTACTTTCGCAGCGCGCTGCGGGACGTCGTGAGCGGCTACCCGGTGAAGCAGGTCTACGCGGAAGAGGGCCGCAAGGCGATTGCATCGAAAATCAAGACCTTCCTCGAGGAGAATCTCGAGCCGCGCGGCATCCTCGTGGTCGAGGTGCTGCTGCGCGACGTGAAGCTGCCGCAGCGCTTCAAGGAGAGCATCGAGGCCAAGCTCACTGCCGAGCAGCGCGTCCAGCAGAAGCAGTTCGAGCTCGAGCAAGCCGTCAAGGACGCCGAGATCGAAGTGGCGCGCGCGCGCGGCGCGGCCGAGTCGCAGCAGATCGTGCGCTCGACACTCTCGGACGCCTATCTGCAGTACCTCTGGATCAAGACCCTCAACGACCACCCGAACGTGATCTACGTGGCGACCGAAGCGAACATGCCCATCTTGAAGGGCACCCAATAGCCGCTCCCGCAATCCTTCCCGATCGGAGCCGCGCTCGATCGTGCGCGGAGCCGGAACGCGCGCGCATCGCTTCGGAGCCGGCCTGGGCGCGTGCCTCGCTCCGAACCCCAGTCGCTCAGCACGCGCCCATGCCGGCTCCGAGTGCGCGCATGGCGATATGCGGGGAAGAGCAGGGCACACCGATTGGAACTCCAGAAGCGATTGCACGCGGTGGGCGAGGGGGAGACCTGAAGGCGACATGGGGTTGGAGCCGGAAGGTCTCCCCCTG
>DASPGF010000400.1:0-6494 GCA_035620755.1 Myxococcota bacterium | reverse complement strand
CGTGCGCCGTGATACACCGGGAAGAGCACGGCACACAGATCGAGATTCCGGAAGCCGTCGCACGCGGTGGGCAGGGGGAGACCTGAAGGCGACATGGGGTTGGAGCCGGAAGGTCTCCCCCTGCCCGCCGCGAGCGGCCAGTGCTCGCCTTTCGTCGGTGTGCGGCGATCTGCGTCGACTGGTCGACCGCAGCGCGCGGGGAGATGGGGGGAGCGGGTGTCGCGCGGGAGGCGGAGAGCGCGAGTGGCGGGAGATGATTAGAGGATGCCGGAGAACACGAAGTTGGCCCAGATCAGCGGGCGGCGGATGCCGAGGCGCGTCTCGCTCTCGAGCTGGGCGAGCTTTGCGCGCCGCAGTGCTTCGGCGCCGCGCAGCGCATCGGGCTTGGACTCCGCCGATGCGAGCGATGCGTAGAAGCTGCGCATCATCCGGCTCGTCGCGGCGTCGTTGCTGCGCCACAGGCTCGTGACCAGCGCGCGCGCGCCGGCCGCGCGGAAGCCCCAGCGCAGCCCGAGCACCTCCTGGCCGCGCAGCGCCAGACCCGTTCCGGTGTCGCAGGCGGACAGAACCACGAGGCTCGCGCCGGAGAGATCGAGGCCTGCGACCTCGTAGGCGGTCAGGATCCCGCTCTCGCGCTCCGACTCGACGCGCGCCGGCCGATTTGCGCCCGCGAGCACGATCCCGGACAAGAGCAGGGGATTCGGCGCGATCGGCCGCTCGCGAAGGTCGTCGCTGCGCTCGGCCTGCGCGCAGCCCGCGCTGCCCGCGAAATACGCGTGCGTGGCGAAGTGGAGCAGGCGCGGCGCGGACGCGAGCTCGGCCTCGAGCTTCGACTTGGTCGCCTCCGCGCCGAGCATGCGGCGCGGCTCGACGAGCAGGCTCGCGATCTCGTCGAGCTCGCGCCGCGTCGCGGGCAGCTCCTCGAATGCCGGAAGCTGACATGGACCGGTGTCGGTCAGTACGATCGGGCCCCCACCCGCCCCGCCGCCGAAATCCGGCGCGCCCACGAGCAGCGCGCTCTCGAGCGCGCGCTCGAGAGCGGTCGCGACGCTCGCTTCCGCGAGCTCGTAGGCCGAGGTGAGATAGCCGACCGTCACGCGCTCCATGAGATAGTGGTCCGGGCTCTCGGGGTCGGGCAGCACGTCGATCGGGATGCCCCAGAGCGCTCCATCGGGTACCACGAGCCAGCGCGTGACTCCTGCGAGCTCGGCGCGCAGCGGCTCGACGACGAGCCGCGCGAGCTCGGCGCGCGCGACGGGCTCGTCCATGCGCTGATCGCGCATCGCGGTCGCGAACTGCTCCGCGAACTGCTCCAAGGCGACGCCATCCCCGAGATCGACGCGGCTCACGCGGCAGCCGTCGCTGCGCACGATCAGCGCCGCGTAGGCGGGTGCGGTCTCGAACGCGCGGCCGCGCGCGGTGCGGTCGAACGCGATGAGCTGGATCAGCGCCGCGTCGCGCGGCAGGTTCTCGCAGGCGCTCCGCAACACGCGCGCGGGATCGTCGGCAGAGCGCAGCACGCCTCGCGTGCCCTGCACCACCTCGAGGTTCTCGATCGACGCCGCGAGCGCCTCCACGCGCTTCGCGGTGTCGGGGCCGCGGCCGAGCACGGCAGCCACATAGCGGCGCCGCAGCTCGTCGAGCTCGGCGGAGAACTGCGCGTCGCCGCGCGCACCGGCTCTGCGCGCAGCGATGCTTCGCAGCACGGAATCGCGATGCGGCAACAGGTCCAGAAACAACGTCTTGGCTTCGCTGTCGCGCGCCGACAGCAATGCGCCGATCACTTCCCGGCTGTCCTGGGAGAGCAGCGCGCGCTGTCGATCCGAGATCGCGCCGAAGGTGCGCTGCGAGAATACGAGCAGCGAGCGCGAGGCCTGCGTCGACTGCTCGCGCGCGGCCGCATCGTCACCCTGCGCGAGCGCGATCCGCGCGCGGGTCGTGCGCGCGCGCGCGACGAGCGGGTGCTCCGCGCCGAGCGCGGCCGACAGCGCCTCGATCGCGCGATCCGACTCCGCGGCCGCGGCCGCGAAGTCGCCGCGCTGCGCGAGCAGGCGCGCGATCGCGAGGCGCGTCGGGGCGAGGTCGGGATGGCTCGCTCCGAGCGCGCGCTGCTGCGTGGCGAGCGCGCTCTCGAGCAGCTGCTGGGCGCGCGCCGCGTCGCCGAGCTCGAGCTCCATGCGCGCGAGGTTGCGCGCGGCCGATGCGACGCCCGGGTGGTCTTCGCCAAGCGCCGCGCGTAGCTTCGCGAGCGCGCCCGCGTACTGATCGGCCGCGGCGCGATCCTTCGCAGAGCCCCAGCGCGCGAGCGCGCGGTTCGTCTCGACCGTGATCGTATCGACGCGCTCCTCGCCGCCGGGTGTATCGCGGAGGATCTCGATCGCCGACGCGAACGAGCGATCGGCGCCCTCCCAGTCTCCAATGTCGGCCTGCAGCACGCCGATCGCGTTGTGGGTGCGCGCGGTCTCCGCGTGCCGCGGTCCGAGCGCGGCGCTGCGCAGCTGCAGCGTCTCGCGATAGGCGGCGATCGCCGCGGGAAAATCGCCCGCGGCGCGATGGGCATCGCCCTCGAGCTGCAGCACCGCCGCGGTCGACGGATGCCCCGCGCCATAGCTCGCGCGATGACCCTCGAGCGCGAGCGCGAGCTGCTCGAGCGCCTCGCGCGGAGACCCGAGCAACAGACCCGTGTAGCCCGCGACCTCCGCATACTCGGCGCGATCGGCGGCGCTAGCGACCGCCGGCTCGAGCCGCTCGAGCTGCACGCCGGCCCTCTCGAGATCGCCCGCGTCCGCGTAGAGGCGCGCGTAATCGATGCGATTCGAGGTCGCGCCGAGCTCCGCGGCGAGCTGATCGGCGAGCTCCGCCTCGCGAATCGCGTGCTCGCGTCGGCCGAGCTGGAGCTCGATCTTCGCGAGCAGATCGTGGAGCTCGAGGCGCGCGGCGGCATCGCCGGGCGCGGCGGCGTGGTCGCGCGCGAGCAGCGCCGCCTCGAGCGCCTGGCGGTAGAGCGCTCGCTCGTAGAGCTGCCGCGCGACGCCGAGGTGCTGCTCGTAGCGGATCTCGGGGAGGCGATCGCTCGTCGGTGCGGCGGCGGGCGTACACGCGCGCAGCGCGCGCAGCGCGCGAGCGAGCGCGGGATCGATCGGCCGCGGCGCGGCGCCGCTACTCGACGCCGCGTCGCTACCGGGCGCGACGCCGAGACTCGGCGCGGTGCCGCTCGCCTCGCCATCCCCTGGCTTCGCGTCGCGCGCCGGGTGAACCGACGCCCGCTCGCCCGCGTAGAGCCGCACGAGCTGCGCGGCCTCGTGCTCCACGCCGTACTCGGCCTCGAGCGCCGCGAGCAGCGCGTCGAGCGCGGCAGACGCATCGCCGCCCGACGCACAGAGCTCCGCGGCGCGACGGGTGAGCTCGACGAGATCCGTGGCCTGTGCACCCGCGCGCAGCGGCGCGAGCGCGAGCAGGAGCGCGATGAACGGCGGTGCGAGTCGCGGCAGCAGAGGGATTACGGCTGCGCCCCCAGGTTGATCAGCTCGACGCGCCGGTTGCGCTGGCGGCCCGTCGCGTCTCCGTTGCTCGCAACGGGATCAGACTCGCCGCGCCCGACGGTCTCGAGCCGCTCGCCCGGCACACCCGTGCCGACGAGGAAGCGCTCGACGGCTGCAGCGCGCCGCTGCGAGAGGCCATCGTTGTAGGTCGCCGAGCCAACGCTGTCGGTGTGTCCTTCGACGGAAAACCGGAACGCGGCGAGCTCCTGAGCGGAGAGCGCCGCGCCCACGCGCTCGAGCAGCACCACGGAGTCGGGCTCGAGGCGATCGGAATCGAACTCGAAGTAGACGGGAAGCCGCACGGTGGGGGGCGCGCCGGGCTCGATGCGCGTGCCGCGCGCGGGAGCGAGGGCCTCGATGATGTCGCTCGTCTGGATCGCGAGCGCCTCGGCCGTGGTGAAATCCGTCACGGAAGGCGGCGCCTCGGCGGGCTGCGCGAGCGCCGCATCGCCCAGCGAGGCGATCCCCGCGGCGAGCAGCATCGCACGCGCGAAGCCGGCGAGCAGCAGCACAGATCCGAAGCGCACCACTCCCATTGCACCTCCTCGGCGCGGGTCGCCCGCTGGGCGCCCGCGCTCGCGAGCGGATTGTACTCTAGCTCTGCAGCTCCGGAAGCGCGGCGAACAGATCGAGCGCCTCGGGATTCGCGAGCGCCTCGCGGTTGCGGACCGCGCGCCCGTGGACGACGTCCCGCACCGCGAGCTCGACGATCTTCCCGCTGCGCGTGCGCGGAATGTCGGCCACCTGGATCACGCGCGCGGGAACGTGCCGCGGTGTCGTCTGCTCGCGGATGCGCGCGCGGATGCGCTCGACGAGCGCGGTGTCGAGCTCGACGCCCTCGCGCAGCCGCACGAAGAGCACGACGCGCAGATCCCCCTGCCACTGCTGGCCGATCGCGAGGCTCTCGAGCACTTCGTCGATCTGCTCGACCTGGCGGTAGATCTCGGCGGTTCCGATGCGCACGCCGCCGGGGTTGAGCACCGCGTCGGATCGCCCGTAGAGGATCGCGCCGCCGCGCTCGTTGATCAGCGCGAAGTCGCCCTGGCACCAGACGCCCGGAAAACGCTCGAAGTACGCCGCGCGATAGGAGGCGCCGTCGGGGTCGTTCCAGAATCCGATCGGCATCGATGGGATCGGCGCACTGCAGACGAGCTCGCCCTTCTCGCCGATCACGGGTCGCCCGCTCTCGTCGTACACCTCGACGCGCACCCCGAGGCAGCGCGCCTGGATCTCGCCGCGCCACACCGGTCCGATCGGATTCCCACCGACGAAGCACGAGAGGATGTCGGTCCCGCCCGAGATCGACGAGAGACACAGATCGCGTTTGATCTTCGAGTAGACGTAGTCGTAGCTCTCGGCGACGAGCGGCGAGCCCGTCGAGAGCATCGTCTCGAGGCTCGCGAGATCGTGCGTGCGCACGGGCTCGAGCCCGGCCTTGGCGAGCGCGTCGATGTACTTCGCCGAGGCGCCGAACACCCTCGCGCGCTCGCTCGCGGCGAAATCGAACAGCGCGCCCGGGTCGGGATGCAGCGGCGAGCCATCGTAGAGCAGCAGCGTGGCCTCGCTCGCGAGGCCCGACACCAGCCAGTTCCACATCATCCAGCCGCAGGTCGTGAAGTAGAAAAAGCGATCGCCGGGCTTGAGGTCGACGTGGAGCCGGTGCTCCTTGAGGTGCTGCAGCAGCGCCCCGCCCGCGCCGTGAACGATGCACTTCGGCGCGCCGGTGGTTCCCGACGAGAAGAGCACGTAGAGCGGGTGATCGAATGGAAACGCCTCGAACTCGATCTCCGCGGCGGGATGCGCCTCGATCGCGCGCGCGTAGTCGACCGCGCCCGGCACGCCCTCGGCCGCGCCGTCGCCGCCCTCGTACGCGGCGATCACCACCCCGCGCAGCGATGGCAGGCGCGCACGGATCGCGTCGATGCGCGCCCTCGAATCGTGCCAGCGCCCCGCGTAGCGGTAGCCGTCGGCCGCGAACAGCACCACGGGCGCGATCTGACCGAAGCGATCGAGCGCGCCCTCGACGCCGAAATCCGGCGAGCACGAGGACCAGATCGCGCCGAGGCTCGTGGTCGCGAGCATCGCGACCACCGCCTCGGGCATGTTGGGCAGGTATCCCGCGACGCGGTCGCCCGCGCGCACCCCCCAGGCCCCCAGCTGCTCGCGCAGCCGCGATACGTCGGAGTAGAGCCCGGCGAACGAGAGCGACCGCGAGACGCGATCCTCACCGCGAAAGATCAGCGCGGGAGCCGGGTCGCGGCGCCGCAGCAGGTTCTCGGCGAAGTTGAGGCGCGCGTCGGGGAAGAAGCGCGCACCCGGCATGCGCTCGGCATCGACGAGCACGGCCTCCCCGCGTCGCGCGCAGCGCACGTCGACGAACGACCAGAGCGACGACCAGAACGGCTCGGGCTCGTCGATCGACCAGCGGTAGAGCGCCTCGTAGTCGCCGACCGAGACCGGCCACTGCGCCTCGACGGCGCGCATGAACGCGCTCAGGTTGGCGGCCTCGACCCGCTCGCGGCTCGGCTGCCAGATCGGCTGCATGGCGGGCTCCCTCGGGCGGTCGCGGCGGAAGCCGCGCGCTGCGCCCAAGTTAGACGCGCGCGTGCGCACGGGCGACCCCGCGCAGCTTGCGCGAGCGGCGCGCGCTGCTCACAATCCCGCGATCTGCGAGGACGCGCATGCCCTACCTGATTGCCGCCTACGCGATCGTGATCGGATCGCTCGCCGCCTATGCGCTGTGGGTTCGCCGCGCGCGCAGCCGGCTGCGCCAGGATCGCGATCGGGACCCGCAGCGCAGCGCGCAGCGCTGAGCGCGGGCCGCGCTCACCCATGCGCGCCCTTCGTGCTGCCGTTGCCCGCGCAGGCTCACGGACTCACGCGAGAATTTGATTCGCTGCTCTCGCGGCTGCCGTTGCTCGCGCTGGATTACCGCCTTGCGCCGCGCGATCC
>DASPGF010000399.1:0-2559 GCA_035620755.1 Myxococcota bacterium | reverse complement strand
CGGCGAATCGCTGCGCCGATTCGTGTCCGTGAAACGCCACCAGCCGTCGGTCAGGCCGAACACGAGATCGACCCAGCGCGCGGGCCGCACGGCCTCGAGCAGCAGCAGCACGCCCTCCGAGGCGAGCAGCCAGCGCACGTGCTCGAGTGTTCCCGCGAGATCGGCGGTCGCGTGCAGGCACTCGGAGGCGATGATCAGATCGAACGAGTGCGGCTCGAAGCCCTGCTCGGCGGGCGGCGCCTCGATGTCGAGCCGCTCGAAGCGAAGGAACGGGTAGTCGCGGAACTTCTCCTCGGCCTTGACGAAGAAGTGGTTCGAGAGATCGGTGTACACGTACTCGGTGCGGTCGGCCGGCAGGCTCGGCAGCACGTAGGAGCTCATGCCACCCGTGCCCGCGCCGATCTCGAGCACGCGCAGCGATTTGCCGGTGGGTAATTTCGCGCACAGCGCGCCGACGGCGCGCTGTGCGAGCGTGTTGAAGAAGCGCAGCGTGGGTGAATCCTGGTAGAGATGCTCGGTGATCGCGAGCGATCCATCGGGAAAGATCAGCTGCAGCGGCTCGAGCTCGCCGCGCAGGATCTCCGCGAGGCGCGGCGCGCAGCGGCCGAGCAGCGTGAGCTCGGCATAGAAGGCGGGGTTTCGCGTGAGCAGCGCGCGCCAGTCCGCAACCGGATCGCCGAGGGCGTCCGCGCTCGCGCGCAGCACTTCGAATTTCGCATCGGCATCCGCGCTCACCCGCGCGAGCAGCCCGTCCTCGACGAGGATCGCGAGGTAGCGCGCGAGCAGCCGCTCGTAGCGCGCGTCGACGCCGAGCCGCGCTACGAGCTCCGCGAAGCCGAGGCGCTCGCCGATGCGCAGATCGGCGCCGAGCTGTGCGAACGCGCGCCAGATGAATGCGCTGCACAGCCGCGCGAGGTCGCCTTCGAGCCGCCGGTACAGCTCGGAGAGCCCGAGCGCGCCCTCGAGCTCGGCGATCGCACGCTGTGTGCTCGCCGCGACGTCGCGCAGCGGCGTGAGATGCGCCGCCGAGCGCTGAGCGCTCGACGCGGACGCGCGCGGCGCGAGCCGCCAGCGGTACTCGTAGACGAGATCGTCGGTGCTCTCCCCGTCTGCGCCGCGCGCCTCGAGCGCGCGGCAGCGGAAGCCTTCGATTTCGATCAGCACGCGCCCCTTCTCGTCCGCAACGAGCACGTCCACCGCGATCTCGCGCGCCGACCGCTCGCGCAGCCGGACCTGGCTCCACAAGTCGGTGCTCGGCGAAGCGAAGCAGCGCACCGCGTCGAACTCGACCGGCAGGTAGACACCGCCCTGCTCGCGTCGGTCGAGAAGCCCCGAGACCGCCTGGAAGCACGCGTCGAGCAGCGCAGGGTGGAAGCGGTGCGTCTCGCGCTCCAGCGCGCGCCGGATCTCGGCCGGGGCCTCGATGCGCGCGAGCGCCTCGCCGTCGCGCGCCCAGAGCTCGCCGAGACCGCGAAACGAGGGGCCGTAGTCGAGCCCGGATTCGGCCATCCGCGCGTAGGCGTCGTCGCGCGTGCCGATGCGCGCCTCGAAGCCGCGCGCGCTCGCGGTGTCGAACGCCGGCGGCTCGCCCGCTTCGAGGAGCCACAGCCGACCGCGCGCGTGCTGCGTCCAGGCCGGCTCGCCTTCGGCGGGCCGACTGCTGACGCTGAACAGCGTTCCGTCGAGCGAGCACTCGAGCGCGATCGGCTTGCCCTCGTCGAGGAAGCAGGCCTTGAGCAGCTGCAGCTCCTCGATCGCGCACGGCATCGGGCCATGCAGCTCGCGTGCGGCCGCGAGCGCCATCTCGATGAAGCTCGTGGCGGAGAGCAGCGCGTGTCCCTGCACGCGGTGGTCGCGCAGCCAGCGCTCGACGCCGAGATCGATGCGGTTGCTCCAGGTCGGAAGCGCCGCCGTCGTGCGGCGGCCGAGCAGCGGATGCGGCGGCGGGCCCGTTCGCTGCGCGTTCGACGCAGCGCCCTCGCCCCAGAAGCGCTCCCGCGTCCAGGGATTGAGGGGCAGCGCCGCGAAGTGGCCCGCCGCGGGCGCGAGCGAACGCAGATCGAGCGCGACGCCGTGCGCGTGCAGCGCGCCGAGCGCCTCGACCAACGCGGCCGGCTCGTCGGCGTCGCGCTTGAGTGTCGGCACGACGACCGCACGCGCGCGGCGCAGCTGCGCGCACTCCTTCACGTAGCCCGAGAGCACGGGGTGCGGCGCGAGCTCGACGAACGCGTCGAGGCCCGCCTCGAGCAGCGCGTCGACTCCCGCGGTGAAGCGCACCGTCTCGCGGACGTTTCGCCACCAGTACTCGGCGTCGAGCTCGCGGCCGTCGAGCCGCTCGCCGGTGACGGTGGAGACGAGCATGCGCTGCGCGGGCCGCGGCTCGATGTCGCGCAGCGCGTGAAGCAGCTCGTCGCGGATTGGGTCCATCTGCGCGCTGTGGAACGCGTACTGGACCTTCAGGAAGCGGCAGAAGGTCCCGCGCTCGGTGAGCGCGTCGCAGATCGCGCCGAGGGGTTCGGCGTCGCCGGCGAAGGTCACCGCGCACGGCGCGTTCACGGC
>DASPGF010000398.1:0-6075 GCA_035620755.1 Myxococcota bacterium | reverse complement strand
ATCGCCATCGACGACGGCCGTGCGCGCGGCATGGCGGTCGACCGCCCGCTGGAACAGCGCGATCGGATCCTCGGCGGCGAGCGATGGCGTTCGATTGAGCTCATCGACGAGCTGCCGCCGCTCGGCCGCATCGGGCATCTCGAGCGCGTCGACGCGCCGATCCGGGTCTTCGATGAGCGCGTCGAGCAGCGCGACCAGACGCTCGGCGCCGCGCCGCGCCTCGGCGGCGTCGAAGCGATCCTCGCGCGCGTCGAAGTCGAGCGAGAGCTCGCCCGTGCCATCGAAGTCGCGAATCTGCACCGCGAGCAGCTCGTGCTCGTGGCCGGGATGCCGCCAATCGCTGCGCAGCGGCGCGCCATCGAATGGCGCCGTGCGCGCGACGTGCACGTTGAGCCCGACCTCGTAGAACGGCCGATCGGCCGGATTCGCGGTCGCGTAGCGTTGGTGGCGCATCGCTCCGCGCAGCTCGCGCGCGACCTTGCGCGCAAGCGAACGGAGCGTCTCGTCCGCCGCGATCTCGAGCGCGATCGGAACGACCTGCATGAACAGCCCCGGCGTATGCTTGTGGCTGCGACCCACGCGATTGGCGAGCGGCGAGCCGATCGCGAGCCGGCGATTGCCGCTCATCCGATGCAGCCACGCGAACAGCGCCGCGGCGACCGCGTGGTAGAGCGCCTGCTTCTCGGATGCGCCGCCGAGAGCGCGCGCTGCGCCGATCAGGCGCGCGGAGCGCCGCGTGCCGAGCGCGAGCGTGATTCGACGCACCTTCGTCGAGCGAGCGCCGAGCGACCGCGCGTGGAACCACAGCGGCGGCGGCGGGTCGGCGAGCGCCTCGCGCCAGTGTCTGCGCGCGGCGTCCCAGCGAGGCGTTCCGCGGAGCGCCCGCTCCTCGCGCGCAAACGCGTCGAACGTGGGCAGCTCGAGCGCGAGATCTGCCCCCGCGCGCGCGCCGCGATAGAGCTCATCGAGCGCGCGCAGCAGCAGCACCGCCGAGCGGCCGTCGCCGATCAAGTGGTGCTGGTTGAAGTACCAGACGGTGCGGCGCGGGCCGAGCACGAGCAGCGCGGTCTCGAACATCGGCCGCGAAGGCGAGAACTTCACGCCGCGGCGCGCCTCGGCGAATGCCTCGAGGGCTGCGTCGGGATCCCGCTCGCGCGAGAGGTCGTGCAGCGGAACCTCGACCTCGAAGTGCGGCAGCACCCGCCGCTGCGGGAGCCCCTCGACCTCGTCGAAGACCGTGCGCAGCACCTCGCACGCGTCCACCAGGCCCTGCAGCGCGCGTCGGAAAGGCCCGACGTCGATGCCGACGTCCATGTGGAAGAAGACCGGGATGTTGTAGAGCGGCAGCTCGGGCTGCGCGCGCTGGCCGAGCCAGACGAGCAGCTGGTTGCGCGTGAGATTCGAGCGCTCGCAGAGCTGCTCGAGCTCGGCATCCGGATCGCGCCGCGCGGGCGCGCGCAGCGAGGCGCGCGCGCCGAGCTCGCCCGCAGGCGATGCGCGCGCAGATAGCGCTCGCGCCGCCGGCCCGCTTCGCACCGCTCCGGCGGGCGCCGACGCATGTGCCTCGCGCCACCGCTCGCGCCGTTGCTCGAGCGCGCGCGCCTCGCCGTCGTCGAGCGGAATTCCCGCCGAGGCGCGGCGCAGCGGGTCGCGCACGAGCGCTCCGAGCAGACGCACGTAGTGGTCGACGAAGCGCTCGACGGTCGACGCATCGTAGAGATCGGTGTCGTACTCGACCGTTCCGCTGAGGGTGCTCGCGCCCTGCCAGAGCATCAGCGCGAGCTCGATGCGCGAAGTGCCGCTGTCGAGGTCGAGCACCTCGACGTCGTAGCCGGGCGCGTGCAGATGATCGGTCCAGGCCGGAAGCAGCGCGATCCCCGCGCGCACGAGCCGGCTATGGCCCGGCGTGGACGCGACGCCGAGCTCTTTCAGCACACGCTCGACGGGAGCCCGCTGGTGGGACAACGCCCCGAGCACGGTCTCGCGCACGCGCGCGAGCAGCGCGAGGAACGTCGGATCGCCCGAGAGATCGCTGCGCAGCACGACGGAGTTGGCGAAGAAGCCCACGACGCGCTCGAACTCGGGTCGGTCGCGGCCCGCGACCGGCGTCGCGACGGCGATGTCGCACTCGCCCGTGTAGGCGTGAAGCAGCAGATCGAACGCGGCGATCAGCACCACGAACGGAGTCGCATTCGCCTCGGTCGCGCGCGCACGCAGCGCGTCATACACCCGGTCGGGCACCTCGAAACGCAGCCGCGCGCCGCGAAAGCGCCGCGGCGCGTCACCGCGCGGACGGTCGGGCGGCAGCTCGACCACCGGAATCGGCCCCGCGAGCGTCCGGCGCCAGAAGTCGAGCTCCGAGGTGAATGCGTCGCTCTCGAGCCAGCGCCGCTGCCAGCGCGCAAAATCGGCATACTGCGCGACGGGCGCCGGCAGTCGCGCGGGCTGCCCGAGCCGGTGCGCGGCGTAGAGCTCGAACAGCTCCGCGAGCAGCAGGCGGATCGAGAAGCCGTCGCAGAGCATGTGGTGGATCGCGACCAACACCACGTGCTGCTTGTCGCCGAGACGCACCACCTTGGTCCGCCACAGCGGCCCGCGCTCGAAGTCGAACGCGCGCTCCACGAGCTCGCGCAGCTGCTCGCGAAGCGCCGCACCGTGCTGCACGACCGGTAGCTCGCGCAGATCCTCGACCTCGAGCCGGACCGGCAGCTCCGCCGCGATGCGCTGCACGGGCTGTCCGTCCTCGACCGCGATCGTCGTGCGCAGGATCTCGTGGCGACGCAGGATGTCGTCGAGCGCACGCTGCACCGCACGCAGGTCCAGCGTCGCCGAGAAGCGAAACGAGCCCGTCTCGACGTACGCGCGGTTTCCCGGCTCGATCCGCTCGAGCGCCCAGAGGCGCTCCTGTCCGGCCGAGAGTGGCGCGCTGCGAGTCCCCGCGGCGCGCCGCTCGAGCAACGCCCGAAGCTTCGCGCGCTTCTCGTCAGGCGTGAGCGCCGCGCGCTGCGCGGACGCGCTGTCGGTCGCGCCGTCGCTCATCATCGCGCCCGGTGTGCGCGGATCGACACGCGGCTACTCGGCTCCGGACATTCGCTCGAGCAACGCGTCGACCTCGCCATCCGAGAGCTCGTCGAGCCTTCCGAGCAGCGCGCTCGCTTCCGCGCGCTGTTGCTCGCTGCTCCCGACGCGCGCCGAGTCGCTCGCGTTGAGCGCGCGATCGACACCGCTCGACCCGCGTCCTCCATCTCCGCCGTCTGCTCGGATCGACCCGCGCTCGGCCGCTGCCGGATCGCTCGGCTCGCTCGCGCTCGGCTGGCTCCCGCGAGGCGACACCACGTCTTGTCGATGCGTCTCGGCTGCCGCGTCGGGCCGACGCGCGGCGCTCGCGCCCGCGCCGGGCGACTCGATCTGCTCGAGCAGCAGCTCCGCGAGCCGCACCACGCTCGGGCCGCGCATCAGCTCGACGGTCGGCAGCGTCAGGCGCAGCTCGCCTTCGATCCAGTTGCGCAGCTCGACGGCCATCAGCGAGTCGAGCCCGAGCTGCGTGAGCGACTTCTCCACGTCGAGCTTCGCGGGCGCGGCGCCGAGCACGCGCGCGACCTGGCTGCGCACGAGGTCGACGAGCATCGGCATGCGCTCTTCGGGCGGCGCGGAGAGGATCTCGCCCTTGATCGCCGCGCCGCCGCGGCGGCCGCGCTCGTCGGGCCCCCCGGCCGCGCTCGCGCGCACGAGCGCCGCGAAGCGCGGCGAGACGCGCGACGCGCTCGTCGCCTCGCTCCATACCCGCCAGTCGATGCCCATCACACCGACGTGGGGCGGCTGCTCGACGAGGAATCGACCGAGCAGCTGCAGCGCCTGGCGCGGTGTGAAGCTCTTCACGCCGAGCGCCTTGAGCCGCTGTCCGATCTCGTCGTGCCGCGCCACCCAGCCGACGTCCGCGAGATATCCCCAGCTGATCGTGACCGAGGGGAGCCCAGCGGCCTGGCGCTGGTAGGAGAGCGCGTCGAGGAACGCATTGCCCGAGGCGTAGTTCGCCTGCCCGCCGATTCCGAACACCGACGACAGCGACGAGAACAGCACGAAGCAGTCGAGCTCGCGGCCGAGCGTCGCGGCGTGCAGGTTCCAGGCGCCGTGGACCTTCGGCGCCCAGACCTCGCGCATGCGCTCGTGGTTCAGGTCCGCGATCAGGCGATCCTTGAGCACCATCGCCGCGTGGATCACGCCGCGCAGCGGCGGCATCTCGGCATCGATCTCCGCGAGCACGCGATCGACCGCCGCGCGCTCGCTCACGTCGGCGCGCAGCACGCGCACCTGCGCACCGGCCGCGCGCAGCTCCTCGAGCGCGCGCGCGGCCTCGTCGGAGGTCGCGCCGCTGCGCCCGACGAGCGCGAGATGGCGCGCGCCGTGCTCGACCATCCAGCGCGCGACGATGCAGCCGAATCCCCCGAGCCCGCCCGTGATCAGATACGTCGCATCGGCGCGGAAGCTCGCGGGCTCCGGCAGCGGCGGCGCAATCCGGCCGCGCGCGGCGCGCAGCGAGACGAGCACCTTTCCGAAGTGCCGCGCCTGCGACATGGTGCGAAACGCACCGGCGTGGTTGAACGCGGGAAACACACGGAACGGCAGCGGTGCGAGCCGGCCGGCATCGACCTCCGCGATCACATCGCGGAACAGCGACGCGAGCAGGTCGAGCCGCTCGCGCATCGCGCGATCGAGATCGATCGCGACGAATGAGAGATTGCGCCGGAACGGCCGCAGACCGAGCCGCGTGTCGGCGTAGATGTCGCGCTTGCCGATCTCGAGGAAGCGCCCGTGATCGCGCAGCACCGACAGCCCCTTGCCGATCGCATCGCCCGCGAGCGAGTTGAGCACGACGTCGACGCCTTCTCCGCTGGTCGCGCGCATCAGCTCGTCTGCGAACGCGAGCGATCGCGAATCGAACACGTGCTCCACGCCGAGCGCGCGCAGGAAGTCGCGCTTCTCGGGCGTGCCCGCGGTCGCGAACGCCTGAGCGCCCACGCGCCGCGCGAGCTGCAGCGCGGCGAGGCCGACGCCTCCCGTCGCGGAGTGGATCAGCACGCGCTCGCCGGCCTGCAGGCGCCCGAGCTGGTAGAGCGCGTACCAGCTCGTGAGGAACGCGATCGGCAGCGTGGCCGCCTCCTCGAAGCCGAGCCGCGCGGGCTTGCGGCTGACCAGGCGCGCGTCGGTCTCGACGTGCGACCCGAACGCAAACGGCGCGATCGCCACCACCTCGTCGCCGACCGCGAAGCCGTGCTGCTGCGCGACGCCCGCCCCGAGCGACGCGATGCGCCCCGAGCACTCGATGCCGAGCGGGATCGGGCCGTCCGCGAGGCCGGGGTAGAGGCCGAGCGCTTTCATCACGTCGGCGAAGTTCAAGCCCGCGACCGCGACCTCGATCTCGACCCGGCCCGCGCCCGGCGGCTCGCGCCGCCTCGCGCGCCAACCCATGCGGTCGAGCATCCCCGTCGGCGAGGGCTCGAGCCGGAACGCCTCGAGCGCCGGACCGCTCGCGTGCGTGGCGCGCTGCGCAATCTCGCTCGAGCGCTCGTAGCGGTGCACGTAGCGCGCGCTCGCGCGCAGCGCGATCTCGTCTTCCTCGCCGTCGCCGAGCAGCTCCTCTGCGAGCGCCGCGATCTCCTGCTCGTCGCCGCGGTCGAGATCGACGAGCGTCGCGCGCAGCTTCGGCACCTCGGCCGCAACCACACGCCCGACACCCCAGAGCGACGCGCGCGCAGGCGCGGTCGACTCGGGTAGGTCGTCGCCGCCAGGCGCCACGGATTGCGCGCGCCGGCTCACGAGCCACAGCCGCGGCGCCGCGCCGATACCGGGCGCGTCGAGCAGCTGTGCGAGGTGCACGACACTCAGGCCCGCGCTCAGCAGGCTCGCCTCGAGGCTCTCGGTCGTGGTCTCGTCGGGCGCGGGCGCGTCGAGCGACCAGCAGTGGACGATGCCGCGCAGCGTCTCGCGGCCGATCGCGTCGAGAAGCCTCGCGAGCTCGTCCTTGTCGTCGCAGGCGAGTGCGTAGCGATCTCCCGGGTCGGCTCGCCAGCCGCT